>CAZXTO010000196.1:0-6833 GCA_964643675.1 uncultured Planctomycetales bacterium | reverse complement strand
GCACCCGCACCCGCACCCGCCCGAGCTCCCCCTCCTGGAGATCGGCCAAGGCGGTGAAGCGGCCCGGTTCGTCGTAGCGCCGAGGCAGCACGCGCAGCAGCTGCCCGAGGGTCGCGGCGCCGAGCTCGCGCCGCAGCGCCGCCGCCCGCTTCGGCCCGACGCCGCGCAGCACGGTCAACGGCGACTCCCAGCTCGCGGCGCGGTCGGTCGGCACGGACACGCCGCCAATCTACAATCCTGCCGGAACCATGACCCCTCCCCGTAAGAAGTCCGGGAAGAAGCGCGTCCCGGGTCACCATTCTCCGCAACCGCCGAAGGGATACGGCCGCCAGGCCTTCCTCATCCACGGCACGACCCGCAGCACCCACTGGGACTACTCCCACCACGTGGTGCCGCCGCTGAGCTCCTCGAGCACCTTCCGCCTCGAGAGCCACGACCGCGGCGAGGCCGGCTTCTGCGGCTTCGCCGACCCGGAGCTGACCGAGTCGAGCAAGCCGCACATCTTCATCTACGAGCGCCTCGACGAGCCGGTGCGGGCGATGCTCGAGGAGCGCCTGGCCGCCGCCGAGGGCGCCGAGATGGGCGTCTGCTTCAACAGCGGCATGGCGGCGATCTCGACCGCGATCATGCACCGCCTGAAGGCCGGCGACGAGGTCATCGCCCACCCGACCCTGTACGGTTGCACCTACTCGCTGCTCGAGAACTGGCTGCCGCGCTTCGGCGTCAAGGTGCGCTACCACGACCTGGCCGGGAACCTGGGCAAGCTGCGCATCGGCAAGCGCACCCGCGTGGTCTACTGCGAGTCGCCGGCGAACCCGACCATGCAGATCGTCGACCTCGCCGCCGTGGCCGAGAAGGTCGCCAAGGCCAACCAGGGCCGCTCCGAGGAGGAGCTGTGCCGCTTCACGGTGGACAACACCTTCGCCACGCCGGTTTGCCAGCGACCGCTCGAGCTCGGCGCCGACGTCGTGGTCGGCTCGCTGACCAAGGGCATCAACGGCTTCGGCACCGACATGGGCGGCTACATCGCCGCGGGCAAGCGCGACGAGACCTCGATGCTGGTGTTCCGCAAGGACTTCGGCCACCCGCTGTCCCCCACCCCGGCCTGGCGCATCCTCAACTACGGCCTGCCGACCCTGACCCTGCGCACCCGGCGCCAGGAAGAGACCGCGGTCGAGCTGGCCGAGTGGCTGGACCAGCACCCGAAGGTGGCGCGGGTCCAGTACCCGGGCCTCGCCAACAGCCCCGGCTACGAGGTCGCGCGCCGGCAGATGCGTGACTTCGACGGCAACTTCGCGCCCGGCAGCCTGCTCTACTTCGAGGTCAAGGCCTCGAGCGCCAAGCAGGCGGCAGTCAAGGCCGACGCCCTGGTCGACCACGTCGCCAAGAAGGGCTACGTGATCACCCTGGCGGTGTCCCTGGGCCAGATCCGGACCCTGATCGAACGCCCCGGCGGCATGACCCACAGCGTGCTGCCGAAGGAGGTCGCCGAGACCTGCGGCATCACCGCAGGCGGGGTGCGGCTGGCCTTCGGCATCGAGGACCCGGCGGACATCCGCCGCGACCTCGAACGCGCGCTGAAGGCGATCTGAGCGCGTGCCGCGGAATCCCCGCCCCGCCCTGGCGGCGCTGCTGGTCGCGGCGCTGACGATCCTGGCCTACCTGCCCGGGATCGGCCGCCAGGAGTGGGTGGGGACCGAGGACTTCCGCGCCCGGATCGCGGCCGAGACCGCCGAGCACGGCGACTGGGTGGTGCCGACCTACTACGGCACCCCGATCCTGACCAAGCCGCCGCTCTATTACCGCCTGCTCGGCGCCACCTTGGGCTGGAGCGGGAGCCATGAGCCGGGATCGGCGCGCTTGCTCAGCCTGGCGGCCCTGGCGGCGGTGGCGGCGATGATCGCCTACGCCGGGGCGCGCGCCGGCGGACCGCGCGCCGGCCTGATCGCAGGCTGCGGCTACCTGATCGGCCTGAACACCCTCAAGAACGGGGTCAATGCCGAGATCGATCCGCTCTCGGCCGCCTTCGCGGTGGCCGCAGTGCTGGCCTGGTACCGCGCCCTGCGCACCGGCCGCACCCCCTGGGCCCTGGCCACCGGCCTGGCGCTGGCGCTGGGCGGGCTCGCCAAGGGCGGGGCGGTGCTCCCGGTCCTGGCCGGCCTGGCGGCCGGTTGTTGGGCGCTCCGGACCCGCCCGCGTCCCCGCCAGTTGCTGGCGGCCTTGCTCCCGGCGATCGCCGGCCTGCTGGCCTGGCCGCTGGCCCTGCGCGGGGTGGAGCCCGAGCGGCTGGCCGGGGCGGTACGGGAGAACGAGAGCTTCTTCACCGGCTGGGACGGCCCGGCCCTGCTCCAGACCCTGCTGTTCCCGCTCTCCCTGCTGATCGCCGGCCTGCCGTGGTCGCTGCCGGCCTTCCATCGGTTGCGCGCCTCCGGCCGGCCGCCGCTCGACCGCTACCTGGTGCCGGTCGTGCTGGCCTTCTTCGTCGCCGTGCTGCCCTCGGCGACCAAGGCCACCCGCTACCTGCTGCCCTGCCTGCCCCTGCTGAGCCTGGTCGGCGTGCTGCGCCTGGAACGCTTCGCCCGCACCGGCGCCTTCGTGCGGGTGCTGTGCGGGATCGCCCTCTTGCTGGCCGCCGGGGCGGTCCCCGTCGTGCGCGAGACCCTCGACCTCGGCGGAGTCCTGTCCCTGGCGGCGCTCGCCCTGGCGGGTCTGGCAGGCTTCCTGCTGGCCCCGCGGCGGCCGGCGCTGGCCCTGGTGTTACTCCTACTTCCCGCCCGAGCCCTGATCCCCCAGGTCTACGTGCCGGCCTGGGAGGCGGCCGACCAGCCGGTGGCGCCCGCGGTGGCGGAGCTGCAGCGCCTCACGGCCGGCGCCCAGCGCCTGGCGGTGGTGCGCACCGAGAGCCCGCGGCTCACCGACCCGACCGGGCTGCCCATGCGCTTCTATTGGGATCCAGCGGACTTGCGCGCGGCCCTCGCGGCCGGCGAGCGCTTCGACGCGGTCCTGATGGGCACCAAGCGCCAGGACCTCGGCCTGCCCGGCTTCCGGGAGAGCGGCGCCTTCGACTTCGAGGGCAAGCGCCTGCGGGTGCTGAAACCGGTCGACTAGGCGCGGCATGCGGCTTGCATGGGTCCTCCCATGCTCGCGGTTTGCACACTCGCCCTCTCCCTGCTTCCCGCCGCTCCCTCGCCCCAAGGCGGCTACACCCTGGATCCCGGCGACGTGGTCATCGCCGACTCCTCCTACCTGGGGAACTACCAGGACGGCGCCGTCCGCATCTATCGGGCCAGCGGCGCCGTCGACACCATCGCCCACGGCGGCCCGATCTACTCCCCCGCCGACGTGATCATCGATCGCGACGGCGCGGTGCTGTTCTCGAACTACAAGTACCAGTGGGAGGTCGAGAACGGCATCTACCGGATCGACCCCGGCACCGGGGTCCTGAGCCAGCTCGACGCCCCGTATCCGATCCTCGACGACCTGTTCCAGTTCTGCCGGGACACCAACGGCGACCTGGTGGTGGCGGACGGCTTCAACGGGCTCGCCCGGGTCGACGAGAACGGCCTGATCAGCTGGTTCTCGCCGCCAGGCGGCGCCGCCTACGACGTCAGCATCGGCATCGCCTTGGACTACGACGGCAGCTTCGTGTCCGCCGAGGCACCGAACTACCTGCAGGGCAATCCTCCGCCCGGCAGCCTGTGGTCGGTCGACCCCGCTGGCGTACGCACCCTGATCGGCTCCGACGTCGCGGTCCTGCCGCACCCGAACGGGCTCGCGCTGGAGGAGGACGGCGACATCCTGGTCACCGACTACTTCTCGGTCGGCAACCCGGCCCTCGACCGCCACGGCCTGGTGCGGGTCGACCGCGCCGGCCAGATGACCCAGCTCGAGTGGAGCGGCCTGCTCGGCCCGACCGACGTCGAGGTGGTCGGCCGCGGCTGCAACCTGATCGCCGACATCATCGACCAGACCGTCTTCCTGGACCCGCCGGCTCCGGGGGTGCGCTCGCTGGTCTCGGAGCACGACGACGGCAACCCCTCCAACGGCCTGCCGGTCGACCGCCCCTTCGGACTGGCCATGGTGCCCTTCGTCTGGCTGACCACGCCGATGACGGTCGGCATCAACCAGAACGCCACCGTGACCGTGCGCACCCTGCCGCAATTCGCCGGCGGGGAGATCGTGCTGGCGGTGTCCTGCAACCAGGTCGCGACCCCGATGTCGGGCTACTGGGCCGGGGATCCCCAGACCTCCCACGTGGACCTCGCGACCGCCCGGCTCTACCGCCAGCCCATCCCGGCCAACGGCACGGTCAGCTTCCGCGCCGCCGTGCCGAACAACCCGGGTCTGGTCGGGCAGGCGCTGCACCTGCAGGCCTTCCACCCGAACCGCCGACTGCTCAGCAATTACGTCGCCCTGCCGGTGCGTTGATCCCGCCCGAAATTTTCACCGAAATCCGGGGGGCCTGTTCCGTAAGAAAGAGCGCCTAGGAACTTCTGGCACCCACAGGGGATCCCACCCCCTCCCCGGTTTTCGGGGGAATGAGGGGATGGAGCGCTGCGTCGGGGGGATGCGGCGCTCCTACTTTTTTGCCCGCTCGTGCGAGCCGCGGAGGCCTGGAGGCGCCCGGTGAGCCCTGCCCGCGGAAGCTCCGCCCCAGGCTTTCCAGCGCCTGGAGAGAATCGGCGCGGCCCCTAAGATCCGGCCATGAGCTTCCTCGAGAAGTACGGGCCCTGGGCGGTGGTCAGCGGCGCCTCGGCCGGCCTGGGCGCCTGCTTCGCCCGTGATCTGGCCGCCCGGGGACTGAACCTGGTGCTGGTGGCGCGGCGCGCCGAGCGGCTCGAGGAGCTGGCGGCCGAGCTCGAGGCCGCCCACGGCGTCCAGACCCTGGCGGTGCCGCTGGACCTGTGCGAAGAGGGCTTCGGCGACCGGCTGCTCGAGGCGGTCGGCGAACGCGAGGTCGGCCTGCTGATCAACAACGCCGGCTTCGGCGACGCCGGCGCCTTCCTCGCCGCCGACCCGGCCTGGAACGCCCGCATGGTGCGGCTGAACTGCGAGGCCACCGTCCTGCTGGCGCACCTCTTCCTGCCGGCCATGGCGGAGCGCCGCCGCGGCGGCATGGTGATCGTCGCCAGCACCGCCAGCTTCCAGCCCTGCCCCTGGATGGCGGTCTACGGCGCCACCAAGGCCTTCGACCTGATGCTGGGCGAGGCCCTCGACGAGGAGCTGCGCGGCCAGGGCGTGGACGTGCTGTCGCTGTGCCCGGGCCACACCGACACCGAATTCCACCAGGTCGCCGGGGTGCAGGGCCCGGTCGCCGGCGGGACCGCCGACCCGGTGATCGTGGTCCGGGGCGCCCTGGACCGCCTCGGCCGCCAGCAGCACTGGGTGCCCGGTCTGCTCAACAAGCTGATGAGCCTCGGCGCGCGCTTCGGCCCGCGGCGATTGGTGACGGCGGTCACTGGCAGGATGCTCGCCAGCCGGATGGTCCGCAGCGCGAAGGACGGCGAAGGAGCGGACTAGGTCCGCCGCACCGCCAGCCGCTCCCGCGCCCAGGCGACCGCTGCGGCGTGGTCGCTGAGGCCACCATCCAGCTGGAGTTCGAAGGACTCGGCGATGAGCTCCCCCATCGCCGGGCCGGGGGCCATGCCCAGCGCGATCAGGTCGCGGCCCTGGAGGAAGGGGCGCGGGCGCTCCTTCTCCACCCCGAGGCCGGCGGCGCGCTCGAGCAACCACTGCCCAGGCGGCCAGTCGGAAGGGGTGTCGGCGTAGGGCTCGTCGCGGCCGGCGCCGTCGGCCCAGGCGATGCGCACCAGCGCCGGGATGTCGACCCGCGTCGCCAGCCGGCGGATGGCGCCGTCCTTGACGTTGGGCTGGGCCAGGTAGAGCTGCGAAGGGCGCAGGTGCTCGCGCACCAGCGACCAGACGCGGTCGGCGACGCCGTCCTCGCGGGTGATGCGGCCGATCAGGCCGCGCACCAGCTCCTCGACCGGCGCTCCGGCGTCGTGGTTCGGGCTGCGCCAACGGCCGCGCTCGAAGACCGTGGTGACGGACTTGCCCAGATCGTGGCACAGCACCCCGAGCATCTCGACCCACGGGTCCTCCATGGTTCCGCGGATGCGGACGGCGGCGTCCAGGCACAGGGCGGTGTGGCGGAAGACGTCGCCCTCGGGGTGCCAGACCGGGTCCTGCGGTACCCCGCGCAGCGCCGCCAGCTCGGGGAAGGAGCGCAGCCCGCCGAGGTCCTCGAGCGCCTGCAAGGCCCTCCCCGGGTGCTCGCCGGAGACCAGGATCTGACGCCACTCCGACTCGAAGCGCTCGCGCGGCAGCTCCTCGAGCGAGAGGCTGCGGCACAGCTGGACCGTCTCCGGATCCACGCGCCATCCGTAGCGGGAGACGAAGCGCGCTGCCCGCAGCACCCGCAGCGGGTCCTCGGCGAAGGCCGGGGAGACGTGGCGCAGGAGCCCCGCGGCGAGGTCGGCGCGGCCATCCCAGGGGTCGAGCAGCTCGCCGCGGAGCGGGTCGAGCATCATCGCGTTGACGGTGAAGTCGCGGCGGCGAGCGGCTTCCCGCGGGCTCATGTGCGGGTCGGCCGCGACCGCGAAGCCCTTGTGGCCGGGCCCAGTCTTGGATTCACGCCGCGGCAGCGAGACCTCGACCTCGCCGTCCTCGGTCACGAGGTGCAGGACGGCGAAGCGGCGGCCGATCAGCTGCACCCGGCCGAAGCCGCGGACCAGAGCCTCCAGGGCCTCCGGCTCCAGGCCGTAGAACTCGAGGTCGGCGTCGACCGCCACCCGCCCGAGCAGGTGGTCGCGCACCGCGCCGCCGGCCAGCAT
>CAZXTO010000195.1:0-6853 GCA_964643675.1 uncultured Planctomycetales bacterium | reverse complement strand
AGTCGATGTCGGACGTCGAATATCAATCGATGTCTGGCCCCGCGTATTTCAGGATCTTGGCCAGCTCCTTGCGCATCTGGTCGCGCGGGATGATCTTGTCGATCTGGCCCTTCTCGAGCAGGAACTCGGCGCGCTGGAAGCCCTCGGGCAGGTCTTGGCGGATGGTGTTCTGGATCACCCGCGGGCCGGCGAATCCGATCAGGGCGCCGGGCTCCCCGATCATCAGGTCGCAGACGCTGGCGAAGCTGGCGGTGACGCCGCCGGTGGTCGGGTTGGTCATCACCGACACCGAGAAGCCGCCGCCCTCGCGGAAGGCGCTCAGCGCCGAGCAGGTCTTGGCCATCTGCATCAGCGAGATGGCGCCCTCGTGCATGCGGGCGCCGCCCGAGGCGCTGAAGATCACCAGCGGTAGCTTCTTCTCGCCGGCCAGCTCGACCGCGCGCGCGACCTTCTCGCCGACGACCTCGCCCATGGAGCCGCCCATGAAGCTGAAGTCCAGCACCGCGATCACCGCCGGAACGCCGCCGATGGAGGCCAGGCCGGCCAGGCAGGCGTCGGCGTTGCCGGTCTTCTTCTGCGCCTTCTCGATCTTCTCCGAGTAGGGCACCTTGTCGACGAAGCCCAGCCGGTCGGCCGGCCGCAGGTCGGTGAAGTGCTCGATGAAGGTGCCGGGGTCGGCGGTGATCTCGATCCGACGCCGCCCGTCCACGGTGTGGTGGAAGCCGCAGTTCGGGCAAACCGCGAGGTTCGCCGCCAGCTCCTTGGTGTAGATCATCGACCCGCAGGAGGAGCACTTGCTCCACAGCCCGCTGGGCATGTCCTTCTTCTTCTTCAGGCGCCAAGCCATGCTTTCATTCTATCGCGCCGCCTAGAACATCTCCGGCAGCTGCGGCTGCGGGCCGGCGAACAGCATCGCCGCGGTCGCCAGGTCCTCGGCCGGGCCCTCCAGCAGCCCGGTCCGCGCCAGGGCCGCCGGCGTCTGGAAGCCGGTGTAGAGCTGCGCCAGCTGCCGGACGTCCAGCTTCAGCCGGCCGCCGCCGCCGGGCTCCAGGCTGGCCTCGCCGTCGGCGACCTCGAGCATCCAGCGGCCCTCGTTCTCGGGGAACAGGTCGTCGCGCAGCTCCAGCTCGACCGCCCCGGCCAGGCCCTCGGCCCAGCCCCGCTGGCGCATCGCCGCCGCCGGGTCGAGCAGCCGCAGCATCCAGCGCTCCTCCATCCGGGAGCGGAAGCTGTGGTCCGGGATCAGCTGCATCAGCGGCTCGTCCGGCGCCAGGTGGCAGGTCGCGTCCTCGTGCATGGTGGCGTTCCCGGACAGGAAGCCGAGCAGCGACCGCCCGGCCTCGGGGGTGGCGGCCGCCAGGTCGGTGATCATCATGCGCGACTTCCAGCCCTCGCCCTTCTGGTTGACGAACCACAGGTAGCCCTCGACCCCGTCCGGACCCTCGGCGACGAAGCCGTGGGCGGTCCCGGCCCGCGGCTTGCGGGCCCGCGACCACAGGTACCAGCCGCGGTCGAGCCAGCCCTGGTGCTCGGCGGCCACGCGCCGGTAGAGCTCCTCGATCGCGGGGATGTCGGTGTCGAGCACCGGCCGCACCACCCGCTCGTGGCCGTGGACCTGGATCGACCGCAGCGGCAGCGTCGTGGTGTAGTAGATCCCCGCCATCTCGTAGCCGGCCTTGCGGTAGAGCGGCATGGTCGACGGGTAGAGCGAGGTCATCGGATACCCCAGCTCCCGCATCTCGCGCAGGCTCTCGCGCATCATCCAGGTCGCGGCGCCCCGGCCGCGGAATTCGTGCGCCACCGCCACCCCGGCGACCCCGCAGCACTTCACCGAGCGGCCGCCCAGGAAGTGGCCCATCGGGATGTAGAGGATGGTGCCGGCGATGCGGTCGTCGTCCGCGTGCAGGACCCGGAGCTGGTCGTCCCCGGCCCGGTCCCACCAGTCGGGCGCGTCCTCGGGCGGGAAGTTGAAGCAGACGCCCAGCAGCGCCGCCAGCTCGTCGCCCTGGGCGGAGCGGTCGAAGGGGCCCAGGCGGTAGGCCGTGGTCGAGGAGGAGGCGTCGTTCATGCTCGGGTCGCGTCGTTGGCGGCGCCGGCGCGCAGCTTGCCGACGGCCGCCGCCATGTCCGGGGCCCGGAACAGGTACGTGCCGGCCACCAGGACGTTCGCCCCGGCGTCGAGGCAGCGCGGCGCGGTCTGGTCGTCGACCCCCCCGTCCATCTGGATGTCGCCGGTGTAGCCCCAGTCGCGCAGCTGCCGCACCTTGTCGAGCACCTCGGGCATGAAGCTCTGGCCGCCGAAGCCGGCGTGCACCGACATCACCAGGATCATGTCCAGACGGTCGAAGTGCTCGCGCAGCGGTTCGACGCCACAGGGCGGGTTGACGGCCGCGCCGACCGGCAGCCCGGTGGCGTGGTAGGCGTCGAGGGCGGCGCCGAAGTCGTCCGCGGCGGCCTCGTAGTGGAAGCACAGCCGGTCGGCCCCGGCCTCGGCGTAGCGGGCGGCCCAGGCGGCGGGCTGCTCGATCATCAGGTGGACGTCCAGCGGCAGCTTGGCGACCTTCTTCATCGAGGCCACCACCGGGATCCCGATCGACAGGTTGGGCACGAAGTGGCCGTCCATGACGTCGACGTGGTGCCAGTCGGCGCCGGCGGCCTCGGCGCGGGCCATCTCCTCGGCCAGGCGGCCGAAGTCGCAGGCCAGCAGGGAGGGGGCGATCAGGGTGGGCCGGGCCATGGCCGGGAAGTCTATCCGGCCCCCCCGCCGCTAGAATCTCGGCACGCGATGAAGATCCCTCCGTTCTTCCATTGGGTCGTCGACCAGTACCAGGCGCAGCCCATTCCGACCGTGGTCGTCGGCCTCGGGCTCCTGATCCTGGTGCTCTACCTGATGCGGAAGGCCTTCAAGGCCTTCGCCGTCATCATCCTGATCCTGATCGTGCTGATCCTGACCTCCTACTTCATCGAGGGCGAGGACAAGACCCGCCAGCGCCTCGAGGACGGCGGCCGCAAGGTCGGGGAGGTGCTGCGCGAGACCGGGGTGATCGGCGAGGGCGAGCAGGGCGCCGAGCAGCCGGCGGACGCCCAGTAGCGGCTCAAGCCTCCGCGGGGGCGTGGGTCATGGCGGTGGCCGCCGCCAGGGCCCCCCGCCGGAAGCGCTCCAGGCGGATCGTCTTGAGGGTCTCCGAGACCACCGAGGGCCGCACCTGGAACCGGGCAGCGACCTCCTTCTGCGGCAGCTTGTCGGCCAGGCCGCCCTCGTCCTCGAACATCTGGCCGCCGAGGACTTCGCGGGCGTAGGCCACCTGGCGGGGGGTCCAAGCCTCGTGGTGGCTGCCGAGCAGGCCGAAGACCCCGCTGAGCAGGGTGTCCGCCCGGCCAAAGCCGCTCGCGCCGAGGTGCAGATCCAGCTTCTGCGCGTGCTGGAGCGCCTGCTGGGCGCGATGGAAGCAGGGGCCGTCCAGGGCGCCGACGGGCGTGCCCGCAGCCAAGGGCACGGACAGCGGGCCCGCTCCCAGGCCGAAGCACAGTCGGGTGGGGCAGAGGCGCAGACCGAGGCCGAGGATGACCTCCGTGACCGCCCCGGCAGCGCGGGCCGGGAGGCGCCCGTTCGGCATCGGGAACAGGGCCGAGACCTGACTGCCGCCGCCGGGGGCCAATTCGGCCGCCATCTCGAAGCCGTGGAGGCGGTTCAGGGAGTCGACGGCTTCGAGCAGCCGCCGCTGGACTCCGGCGCGGTCGGCGAGCTGACGAGCTCCCACCAGGTCGGCGATCAAGGCGAGGCAAAGAGGGGGGAGGGTCACGGCTCTCTGTTGATATCGGCGAATCTGCTAGAGATTCGGCAAAAAAGGCGAAGAAGAGTGAAGTTCGCATAAATGGCCACACCGGGAAGCTGGCCCAGTTGGCTGGACCTCGTCCTTCCCGAAAGCCCGCTCCTCACCAGGTTTGCCATGGTTTCGCCCCCGGTCTGAGGCGGGAACAAAAAAATGGCCCCAAAGCCTTTTCCCATCAAGGGATGGGGTTGGCTTGGGGCCACGGAAGGGGGCCAGTTTCTAGGCGGGGTCCAGGGCCGCGATCCCCGGCAGTTCCTTCCCCTCCAGCATCTCCAGGAAAGCACCGCCGCCGGTGCTGATGTGGGTGACCCGGTCGGCCGCTCCCATCTGCTTCACCGCCGCCACCGAGTCGCCGCCGCCGATCACCGAGATGCAGTCGCTGGCGGCCACCGCCTCGGCCAGCCCCTTGGTGCCGGCCGCGAAGGCCTCCATCTCGAACACGCCCATCGGCCCGTTCCAAACCACGGTACCCGCGCCTTCGATCGCCTCGACGTAGCGGGTCCGGCTCTCCGGACCGATGTCCAGGCCCATCCAGCCGTCGGGCACGTGCGGGCCGACCACCTGGGTCTCGGCGTCGGCGGCGAAGCGGTCGGCGGCGACGTGATCCGACGGCAGGCGCAGCTTCACCCCGCGCTCTTCGGCGGCGTGGAGGATGGCGCGGGCGGTCTCGACCCGGTCCTCCTCGACCAGGGAGGCGCCGACGCCGATGCCCTGGGCCTTGAGGAAGGTGTAGGCCATGCCGCCGCCGATCAGGATCTCGTCGACCTTCTCGACCAGGTTCTCGAGCACCAGGATCTTGTCGCTGACCTTGGCGCCGCCGACCACGGCCACCAGGGGCCGCTTCGGGTCGCCGCCGAAGGCCAGGTCGAAGGCCTCGATCTCCTTCTCGAGCAGCTTGCCGGCCACGGCCGGCTTGAGCCGCGCCGGCACCCCGGCGGTCGAGGCGTGGGCGCGGTGGCAGGTGCCGAAGGCGTCCTGGACGAAGTAGTCGGCCAGCCCCGCCAGAGCGGCGCCCAGGCCGGGCTCGTTCTTGGTCTCCCCGGGCTCGAAGCGCAGGTTCTCGAGCAGCAGCAGCTGCCCAGGCTTCAGGGCCGCGGCGGCCTCGCTGACCGAGGAGCCGGCGACCATCGGCGCGGTGATGACGGTGGCCTCCGGGCCGAGCAGCTTGGCCAGGTGGACCGCCACCGGCTGCATGCGCAGCTCCTCGACCACTTGGCCCTTGGGCCGGCCGAGGTGGGAGGCGACCACCGCCGAGCCGCCGCCCTCCAGGATCGCCCGGAGGGTCGGCAGCGCCGCCTGGATGCGGGTGTCGTCCCCGACCATGCCGCCGTCGAGCGGCACGTTGAAGTCGACGCGCACGAAGGCGCGCTTCCCGGCCGGGTCGACCGCGGCGAGGGTCTTCTTGCGCAAACTCACGCCTCGTGGCCCTAACCGAGCTCGTGGGCGCGCTTGGCCAGGTCGCAGACCCGGTTGCTGTAGCCCCACTCGTTGTCGTACCAGGACACCACCTTGACCATGTTCGAGTCGATGACCATGGTGCTGCCGGCGTCGAACACCGAGCTGTGCGGGTTCTGGAGGATGTCGCTCGAGACCAGCGGGTCCTCGGAGTACTCCAAGATGCCCTTCAGCGGTCCGTCGGCGGCCGCCTTGACCGCGGCGTTGACCGACTCGACCGTCACCTCGTTGGCGACCACCGCGACCAGGTCGACGACCGAGCCGCAGGGCACCGGCACGCGCATCGACATGCCGTCGAGCTTGCCGTTCAGCTCCGGCAGCACCTTGCCGACCGCGCGGGCGGCGCCTGTGCTGGTCGGGATGATGTTCTGGGCCGCGGCCCGCGCCCGGCGCAGGTCGCCGTGCGGCAGGTCGAGGATGCGCTGGTCGTTGGTGTAGGCGTGGATGGTGTTCATCAGGCCGCGGCGGATGCCGAAGCTCTCGTGGAGCACCTTGGCCAGCGGCGCCAGGCAGTTGGTGGTGCAGCTGGCGTTCGACAGGATGTCCTGGCCGGCGGCCAGGGTGTCGTCGTTGACGCCGAGCACGACCATGTTGTCGACGTCGCCCTTGGGCGGCACGGTCAGGATGACCTTCTTGGCGCCGGCGTCGACGTGCTTCTGGCACAGCTCGCGGCTGCGGAAGATGCCGGTGGCCTCGACCACCAGGTCCACCCCCAGTTCGCCCCAGGGCAGGGCCGCCGGGTCGCGCTCGGCCAGCACCCGGACGCGCTTGCCGTCGACGACGATGGCGTCGCCGTCGACCTCCACCTGGCCGGCGAAGCGGCCGCCGACGGTGTCGTAGCGCAGCAGGTGAGCCAGGGTGGCGGCATCGGTCAGGTCGTTGAGGGCGACGACTTCGAAGTCGCCCCCGCGGGAGTGCATGATGCGGAAGACGTTGCGGCCGATGCGGCCGAAACCGTTGATGGCGATGCGAATGGCCATGGGGACGGTGTTTCGGAAGGAGGGAATGCGGGTCCAGGCGGCCGAATGGAAGGCGTCGGCCTGGGTGGAACGGTGCATTCTAGGGACGCCCCCGGGGCCGGGGAAGGCGAGCCGGGCTATCCTGCGGCGGTGGCCAGCGATCTCCTGCAGGACGCCGCGGCGGCCGTGGCGGGCCTCGGCCCCTGGCCGACCGGATGCCGCGTGGCGCTGGCGGTCAGCGGCGGCGCCGATTCCACCTTCCTGATGCACGCCTGGCAGGCCTACGCCCACGGCCGCGACCTGGCCGCGCGGGCGCTGATCGTCGACCACCGCCAACGACCCGGCAGCGCCGAGGAGGCGGCATCCGCCGCCGCCGCGGCGCGCTCCCTGGACATGGAGGCGGCGGTCCTCCCGGTCGTCCCCGAGGGCGGGGACGAGGAGGCCCTGCGGCGGGCCCGCTACGCCGCCTTGGAGCAGGCCACGGAGGAGGCCGGAGAGTCGGTGCTGCTGCTCGGCCACCACGCCGACGACCAGGCCGAGACGGTGCTGCTGCGGATCCTGCGCGGCACCGGCCTGCGCGGCCTGGCCGGCATGCCCGAGCGCCGGG
>CAZXTO010000194.1:0-6879 GCA_964643675.1 uncultured Planctomycetales bacterium | reverse complement strand
CCCGACCCGGCCCAGCAGCTCGCGGGCGGCGGCGCGCTCGGCGCCGCGGCGGCCGAACCAGGACATGCCGCAGGCCAGGCGCCGCGGCACCAAGACGTTCTCGATCGCGCTCAGCTCGGGCAGCAGGTGGAACTGCTGGAACACGAAGCCGATGGTGTCGGCGCGCAGCCGCGCGCGCGCGGCCTGGCCGAGCTGCCGGGTCGGCCTACCGCCGACCTCGACCTCGCCCCGGTCGAGCCGGTCCAGCAGGCCCAGCAGGTGGAGCAGGGTGGACTTGCCGCTGCCGCTGGCCCCGCGCAAGGCCGCGACCTCGCCCGACCGCAGCTCCATCGAGGCGCCGCGCAGCACGTGCAGGCGGGCTGCGCCCATCCGGTAAGCCTTCTCCATCTCCCGGGCGTGGAGCACGGGCCGGACCGGGTCATTCATAGCGCAGGGCCTCCACGGGCGGGAGCAGGGCGGCGCGAGCCGCCGGGATCAGGGTGAACAAGAGGCCGACGCCGAAGCTGCACAGGGCGTAGAAGCGGGCCTGCTCCGGCAGCCACTCGGTCGGCAGGCCGGCGACCACGTAGATGCCGGGCTCGAAGACCACGATGCCGAGCGCGGCCAGGAGCTGCTCGAGGCGGTCCCCCTGGGCCAGCCAGGCGGCCCCGGCGTAGGCCGTCACGGTGCCGATCGCCGCCGACACCGCGCCGGTGAGCATCATCAGGCCGCCGCGCCGCAGCGGCGTGTAGCCGAGCGCGCTGAGGATGCCGAGGTCGCGCACCTTGGCCCGGACCAAGGCGCTGAGGGTGGCGTAGAGGCCGAAGGCGGCCACGATCACGACGAAGAACATCACCAGCCCGGTGACCCGGCGCTCGTTCTCGATCGCCGCCAGGTAGACCGCCACCCGCTCCTCCCAGGTCTGCAGGACGCCGCCGGCCTCGCCGCCGGGGCGGGGCAAGCCGGCCTGGTCGAGGGCGGCCAGGATCGCGGCCTTGGCGGCGAGCGGGTCGGCGCCCTCCTCGAGGTCGATCAGGACCTCGCTGAACTCCACGCTCTGGCTGCCGAGCAGGTTCTCGCGCAGGTCGGAGCGCCGCAGGTAGAAGCGGTCCATGCCGAGCTTGTAGTCGCTCGAGGCGTAGCTGCCGACCACGTCGAAGGAGCCGTTGACGGCGTCGAAGGGCTCGCCCTCGGCGGGGAGCAGCGGCGGCAGCGCGCCCAGCCGCAGGCGCTCCGGCGGCAGGATGTGGAGCGAGCGAGCGTGCTGGTCGCTGACCAGGATCGGCGGCCGGTAGCCGAACTCCTCGGGGTCGGCGTCGCCGAAGGGGGAGTCGAGCTGCTCGACCCGGGCCTCGCGCGCGTCGAGCAGGGATTGGCGGAAGCCGCTCACCTCGAGCTCCAGCTCGGGGTCGATGCCGACCAGCTGGATGCCGTTGATGTCGGCGCTGCGGGTGCGGCCGAGCAGCCGCTCCGAGCCGCGCCGCCCGAGCACCGCGTAGGCCACCAGGTGGGGCGCCACCGCCCGCACCGGCTCGGCGCTCTCGAGGGCGTCGCGGTAGCGCTGCCAGGAGGGGGCTTCGACCTCGACCGCGGGCATCAGCAGCAGGTCGCTGAGGGGGCCGCGCACGTTGGCGCGGTCGGCCTCGATCAGGCCGTTCATCACCGACAGCAGCATCAGCAGCGAGAACAGGCCCACCGCCACTCCGAACACCGCCAGCAGCTGGGTCCAGCGGCGCAGCAGATAGGCGATGGCGAGGCGGTACACGCTGCGAGTCTAGGCCGGCGCTTCGGCGCCGTCCGGCTCCGCCTCGGCCGGCTCGCTGCCGGCGGCGGCTTCGGGCCGCAGGTGGGGGAAGAGCAGCACCTCGCGGATGCTGTCGCAGCCGAGCAGCACCATCACCAGGCGGTCGACGCCGATGCCGCAGCCGCCGGCCGGCGGCAGGCCGTAGGCGAGGGCCCGCACGTAGTCGTGGTCGACCTCGTTGGGCGCCTCCGGGTCCTTGTCCGCCACCTGCTCCTCGAACTTGGCCAGCTGCAGGCGCGGGTCGTTGAGCTCGGAGAAGGCGTTGGCCAGCTCCATGCCGCCGAGGAAGAACTCGAAGCGCTCGGCCCACACCGGGTCCTCGGCCGCGGGCTTGGTCAGCGGGCAGATCGCGGCCGGGTAGTCGTAGACGAACACCGGCCCGCGCAGCTCGGGCTCGACCAGCTCCTCGAAGAGGTCGTTGACCGCCTTCCACCAGGCGTAGTCGCCGCTGCCCTGCAGCTCGACCCCGTGCTCGCTGAACTTCGCCCGCACCGCCTCGCGGTCGAGCGGGCTGCAGCCGACGTGGCGCTCGAAGGCCTCGGCGTAGCGCAGGCGCTCGAAGGGGGCGCCGAGGTCGAACTCCTCCTCGCGGAAGCTCGCGCGCAGGCCCCCGTCCTCGCCCTCCAGGCCGGCGGCGCGGGCGCCCGCCACCACCAGCTGCTCGGTCAGCTCCATCATGCCGCGGTAGTCCGAGTAGGCCTCGTAGAACTCCAGCATGGTGAACTCGGGGTTGTGCCGCGGCGACAGCCCCTCGTTGCGGAACACGCGGGCGAACTCGAACACCCGCTCGACGTTGCCCACCAGCAGCCGCTTCAGGTAGAGCTCCGGCGCGATGCGCAGGTAGAGCTTCATGTCGAGCGCGTTGTGGTGGGTCAGGAAGGGCCGGGCGTTGGCGCCGCCGTAGACCGGGTGCAGCACCGGGGTCTCGACCTCGGTGTAGTCGCGGCCGAGGAAGACCTGGCGCATCGCCGCGAGGATCCGCGAGCGCTTGAGGAAGCGCTCGCGCACCTCCTGGTTGCTGAACAGGTCGACGTAGCGCAGCCGCGCCCGCAGCTCGACGTCGCTCAGGCCGTGCCACTTCTCGGGCGGCTGGGCCAGCGCCTTGGTCAGGATCTGGAAGGACTCGCCGAAGACGGTGGGCTCGCCGGTCTTGGTCCTGCCCAGCTCGCCGCGCACGGTGACGATGTCGCCCAGGTTGAGCCGCTTGAGCAGGGCGAAGTCGGCGTCGGACAGGCGGTCCTTCTGCAGGCAGGCCTGGATCCGGCCGGACTGGTCGCCGAGGTCGAGGAAGGCCAGCTTGCCGTAACCGCGGCGGCCGAGCACGCGGCCGTGGACGGTCACGGTCTCCCCGAGGCGTTGCTCGATGGCGTCGACCAGCGGAGCGGCCAGCTCGCGGCCTTCCGGCGAGCGGGCGGGGTAGGGATCCACGCCCAGGGCGCGCAGCTCCTCGAGCTTCTCCAGACGGTCGGGGTGGAAGTATTCCGGCATGGCCAAGCCTGTCTGCGGGCAAAAAAATAACCCGCAGCATAGCTTAGGCCTGCGGGTCTCGAGGAGTGGTGGAGCCAAGGGGGATCGAACCCCTGACCTCTACACTGCCAGTGTAGCGCTCTCCCAGCTGAGCTATGGCCCCACGCGTGTCTCGGAATCCCGGACGAGCGGCGGACCGCGCCGACCGGGGCGAGAAAGTTTACTGCCTCCTCGCCGGGGATCAAGTCGGGCCCGGCGGCGCGAACCGCAGGAGCGCGTCTCCCGGGCCGGGCGGGCGCGCCCGCGCTCGGCCTTGAAGCCGGGCTCCTCCTCTGGCTAGGGTGCAGCCCGAGTGATGCTGAGCCTATCCGCCGCCCTCCTGTTCTGCTGTCCGAGCCCGCTTCCGCTGCCGCAAGTCGCCCGCCGCGAGGCCCTGGAGCCGCCGGCCCAGGCCTGGATCGAGGCCCTGCGGGACGACCAGGCGGCCGGCAACGCCGAGCGCGCCTTCGAGGCCCTGCGCCGCTCCGGCGAATCCTCCCGCGCCGCCCTCCGCGCGGGCCTGGCCTCCTCCGACTGGCAGCAGCGCTTCCTGAGCGCCGCCCTGCTGGCCGAGCTCGGCCCCGAGCGGCCCGACGCCCTGGGACTCTGCAGCCGGGTCCTGATCGCCCACCTGGCCGACAACCACATCCGCGGCGACGCCCAGATGGCCTCGGCCGCCCTGCTGGACCTCGGCCCGGCCTGCCTGCCCTGGTTGGACGCCGCGGTCAGCTTCCCTGCCGACCCGCAGCAGGCGCGCCTCGCCACTAGCCTGATCGGGGACCTGCGCCACCGCCGCACCCCCGTCACCGCGCCGGCCAGCCGCGAGTTCCTGCTCCAGCTCCACGCCGACCGACCGGCCTTGCCGCCGCTCGGGCCCGAGCGCCTCCGCGAGGCGGAGTGGATCCGACACTGGGTGGCCGAGCTCGGCGCGGACGAGCAGGAAGGCAACGCCGTGCGGGCTTCCTTCCGGCTACGCCGGCACCCGCAGCGCGGGATGGTCCTGGCGGCCCTCGACGC
Organism: uncultured Planctomycetales bacterium; assembly: GCA_964643675.1. Lineage (GTDB taxonomy): Bacteria > Planctomycetota > UBA1135 > UBA1135 > UBA1135 > J029. The sequence continues at coordinate 2,573 of CAZXTO010000194.1, read as the reverse complement.
GGTCCTGGTCGACCCCGACCGCCAGCGTCGCCAGATCGCCGCCCACCTGCTGCGGAGGCTCGCCCCAGACGCGGTCTCGGTGACGCGGATCGAGCTGGCCATCGAGGCCCAGGAGAGCGACTTCCTCGGCCGCAACCACCTGTTCAACGCCTACAGCGGATCGAGCTACCTGCTCCGCCACCGGGAGCTGGCCCGCCCCTGGCTGGAGGCGGCGCTGGCGCACCCCGACCCGATCGTGCGCAGCCGCTGCGGCCGGATCCTGGCCGAGGACCCTCAGGCGGGCCTCAGCCTCCTGGTGCCGGTCCTGATCGAACGCCTGCTGGACAACGACACCGCCGGAGACGCGATGCAGTCGGTCTGGAGCCTGGTCCGGCTGGGGGAGCGCGCCCTCCCCTGGATCGAGGCCGCCCTGCCCGGCGTGGAACCCCAGCAGGACCGCTTGCTGCGCCGGGCCGCCGACCTGATCCGAGCCGGCTTCGCGGGGCGTCCTGGGGACGGACTGCACCGCGTCCTCCACCCGGCCGCCGAGACCTGGCACTTCAAGTAGGCCAGGCGCTCGAGGCCCTCGCCCGCGCGCGGCCCGTCGCCCAGGATCGGCTAAGATTCCCGGCTTCCCTTGCCTGGAATCGACATGTCCCGCTACGACTTCACCGCGATCGAGGCCCGCTGGCAGCAGCGCTGGCTGGCCGAGAAGACCTTCCGCACGCCCAACCCTGGCGAAGAGGGCTTCGACCCTGCAAAGCCGAAGTTCTACGTGCTCGACATGTTCCCGTACCCCTCCGGGGCGGGCCTGCACGTCGGCCACCCGAAGGGCTACACCGCCACCGACATCGTCGCCCGTTACAAGCGGCACACCGGACACCAGGTGCTGCACCCGATGGGCTGGGACGCCTTCGGCCTGCCGGCGGAGCAGTACGCGGTCCAGACCGGCACCCACCCCGCCGAGACCACGGCCAAGAACATCGACATGTTCCGGGGGCAGCTGCAGGCCTTGGGCTTCAGCTACGACTGGGACCGCGAGCTGAGCACCACCGACGAGGGCTACTACCGGTGGACCCAGTGGATCTTCCAGAAGCTGTACGAGCAGGGCCTGGCCTACGAGTCCGAGGTGCCGGTGTGGTGGTGCGAGGCGCTCGGCACGGTGCTGGCGAACGAAGAGGTCATCGACGGCAAGTCCGAGCGCGGCGACCACCCCTGCGTCAAGCGGCCGCTGCGGCAGTGGATGCTGAAGATCACCGCCTACGCCGAGCGGCTGCTGGCGGACCTGGAGGGCCTGGACTGGCCGGACTCGGTCAAGGCCATGCAGCGCGAGTGGATCGGCCGCTCCGAGGGCGCCGAGATCGACTTCGCGATCGAGGGCGGGGAGGGCTTCACCGCCTTCACGACCCGGCCCGACACCCTGTTCGGCGCCACCTTCTGCGTGCTGTCGCCGGAGCACCCGCTGGTCGACCAGATCACCGCAGACGAGCAGCGCGCGGCGGTGCAGGCCTACCGCGAGGAGGCGGCGCGCAAGACCGACCTCGAGCGGGCCGAGCTGCAGAAGGACAAGACCGGTGTCTTCACCGGCGCCTACGCCCTCAACCCGGTCTACGAGGAGGGCCACCCGCTGCGGCGCATGCCGATCTGGATCGCCGACTACGTGCTCATGACCTACGGCACCGGCGCCATCATGTGCGTGCCCGGCGGCGACGAGCGCGACTTCGAATTCGCCACCAAGTTCGAGCTGCCGATCGTTCAGGTCGTCCAGCCCGAGGGCGCCGAGGAGCTGCCGGCCTGCTGGACCGGCGACGGCTTGATGGTCAACTCGGGCTTCCTCGACGGCATGGCGGTCGAGCAGTCCAAGCCGGCCATGACCGCCTGGCTGGAGGAGCGCGAGCTCGGCCGCCACAAGGTCACCTACCGCCTGCGCGACTGGCTGTTCAGCCGCCAGCGCTACTGGGGCGAGCCCTTCCCGGTGCTGCACGGCGCCGACGGCGAGGTGAAGCTGGTGCCGAGCGAGGACCTGCCGGTCACGCTGCCGGCGCTGGACAACTTCACGCCCAGCCCGAGCGGCGACCCGCCGCTGGCGCGTGCCACCGATTGGCTCGAGGTGGTCGACGCCGACGGCAAGGTCTGGCGCCGCGAGACCAACTCGATGCCGCAGTGGGCGGGGAGCTGCTGGTACTACCTGCGCTTCCTCGACCCGGGCAACGACACCGCCGCCTGGGACTCGGAGATCGAGCGGTACTGGATGCCGGTCGACCTCTACGTCGGCGGCGCCGAGCACGCGGTGCTGCACCTGCTGTACGCGCGCTTCTGGCACAAGGTGCTGTTCGACTTGGGTATCGTCAAGGATGCTGAGCCGTTTCAAAAGCTCGTCCATCAAGGCATGATCTTGGGCGAAGACGGCGAGAAGATGAGCAAGTCTCGTGGCAATGTCGTCAATCCTGATGACATCGTGCGGGACTACGGCTCTGACGCGATGCGCCTCTACGAAATGTTCATGGGACCGCTCGAGGCCGTCAAGCCGTGGCCAACGAGTCAGATTCAGGGTGTGTTGCGCTTTCGTGACCGGGTATTCACTGTCTGCACAC
>CAZXTO010000193.1:0-6881 GCA_964643675.1 uncultured Planctomycetales bacterium | reverse complement strand
ATGCCCGACGCCTCCCCCGTCCGCATCGGCCTCGTCGGCTCCGGCTTCCTCGCCAAGACCCGGGTGCGCTGCTACCGCAGCCTGCCCGGCGGCGGCGCCGAATTGGTGGCGGTGGCCTCCTCCGATCCGGACAAGGCGATGGCCTTCGCCGCCGAGCACGGCGTGGCCGAGGTGGAGTCCGACTTCTACGCCCTGATCGCGCGCGACGACCTGCAGGTGGTCGATCTCTGTGTCCCGAACCACCTCCACCGCCGCTTCACCGTGGCCGCGGCCGAGGCCGGCAAGCACGTCGTCTGCACCAAGCCGCTGACCGCCTTCTCGGGGCACGACTTCGACAGCGCCGCCGAGGCGCGCCGGGTGGCCAAGACCGAACCCGAGCGCATGCTCGAGCAGGCCCTCGAGGCCGGCCGCTCGATGGTCGAGGCCGCCGAGGCCGCCGGGGTGAAGCTGATGTACGGCGAGAATTGGATCTACGCCCCTTCGGTGGTCAAGGCGCGCGAGCTGGCCGCGGCCTCGGGCGGCGTGCTGCTCGAGATGCGCGGCTGGGAGGCGCACTCCGGCTCCCACGCCGAGTACGCCAAGACCTGGGAGCACGCCGGCGGCGGCGCCCTCCTGCGCCTCGGCGCCCACCCGATCGGCGCCATGCTCCAGCTCAAGCGCGAGGAGGGGCAGCGGCTGCGCGCCATCCCCACCCGCCCGGTCGCGGTGACCGCCGAGGTCGCCGACCTGACCCGCGCCGCGGGCCTGGCGCCGGAGCGCACCGCCGTCGCCACCGGCTGGCAGGGGGTCGAGAACTGGGGCAACGTCACGATCGCCTTCAACGACGGCACCCGCGCCACCGCCTTCGGCAGCGACGTCTACCTCGGCGGCATGCAGAGCCGGCTGGAGCTGCTCGGCTCCAACTTCCGGCTGAACTGCAAGCTCTCCCCCAACGACCTGGTCGAGGCCTACGCGCCCGACGAGCAGGCCTTCGAGGGCGTCTATCTGCAGGAGAAGCTCGGCACCCGCGCCGGCTGGAGCACACCGATGCCAGACGAGGACTGGAGCTCCGGCCAGCAGGCGATGTGCCAGGCCTTCGTGCGCGACGTCGCGCTCGACCGCGCGCCGCTGTCGGACGGCGCCCTCGGCCTGGACGTGCTCGAGGTGATCTACGCGGCCTACGTGTCGGCGGCCCAGGGCCGGCGGGTGGCGCTGAGCGGCTAGGGGCCGGAGCGAGGCCGTTTTCGTCAACGCGATGCCCGGAATCTCCGGCCCGGCGTTGGTCGATTCCCACCAGTCTCGGGAGAAAATCCGCCGGAATTCCCCTCCAGGGTCGTGAGATTTCTAGGAAACTCGACTTGATGGTCCCTCCATCAAGCGCGCGGCCCTCCACCCTCGGAGAGCGCGCGACCCCCTGAGTTCTTTACCCCTGGAGCCCCCATGCTTCGTTCTGTCACAACCGTCCTCTCCCTCGCCCTCCTGTCGGGCGTCGCCTTCGCCCAGCAGCCGGTCGACCCGACCCTGCAGGACACCCCCCACGTCACCGTCAGCGCGCTTCAGGGCGGCGGCTCCCGCGCCACCAGCGAGTGCGATGACTTCGACCGCGCCAACGGTCTGATGGGCGGTGACTGGACCCAGATCTCTGGTCAACAGATGATCGTCAACAACATGGGGCAGTCCTCGGGCGGCGGCAACGCCTGGATGAGCCACAACAACGGCAACGACGACTACAAGACCGCGGTCGTCGAGTTCGACCTGTACTCCGCGGGCGGCCTGAACTACGTGGCGATGGTCACCGGCGGCAACGACGGCGTGAACCAGCTCTACACCAAGCTGCAATCCAACGCCGGCGGCAACTTCGACTACATCGGCTTCTACACCGGCTTCAACGGGCCGAGCTACGGCACCGGCTTCACGGCCATCACTCCCGTCTCGGGCGGTCACATCACGATGTACTGCTCGAACAACGGCGACACGATGAACGTGGACATCGACGAGGACTTCGACGGCGTGGTGGACTACACCTACGCCTCCAGCGGCATCCTCGGCATGGGCCTGAACCTGACCCAAGGCGGCGTCGGCATCGGCACCTACGGCTACGGCACCTACGACAACTGGTCGCTGAACGGCGGCTGCGGCGGCGGTGGCCCGGCCCTGTCGGTCGCCAACCTGGTCGCCGGCGGCGTGGCCACGATCTCGGTCACGGGCGCCACTCCGGGCGGCCTGATCCGTCACGGCTACTCGCTCTTCGGCGCTGGCCCGACCACGACCCCCTACGGTGACCTGCTGCTGACCCCGCCCTACACCGAGCTGCCCTCGATGATCGCCGACGGCGTCGGCGACGCCTCGATGGCTTCCCCGGTCCCGCCTGGCACCACCGGTATCCAGGTTTGGCTGCACGCCATGGACATGGGCTCGCTGACCTTCACGAACGGCGTGGCCACGATCATCGGCTAGGCCTTCCGCGCGCAAGCGCCCAACGACCGCCCGGGCTCAGGCCCGGGCGGTTTCGCTTTCGGGCGGCGTGGCCGCCGCCATGACCCGGTTGCGCCCGGATTCCTTGGCCCGGTAGAGGGCCTGGTCGGCGGCGCGCAGCAGGCTGTCGCGGTCGTGTCCATCGGCCCCGACCTCGGCCACGCCGACCGAGACGGTGCAGGTCTGGCGGTCGCGCCCCTCCCAGCGACGCGCCACCGCGCGCAGGGCCTCGGCCTTCTCGAGCGCGTCACCCTTGCCCGCGCGCACCATCAGCAGCGCGAACTCGTCGCCGCCGATCCGCGCCAGGCAGTCCTCGGTCCGGACCATGCGGCGCCATCCCGAGGCCAGGCTGCCGAGGAATTGGTCGCCCTGGCTGTGGCCCTGGCGGTCGTTCAGCTCCTTGAAGCGGTCGACGTCGAGCATCAACAGCGAGAAGGGTTCGTGGTGCCGCCGCCAGCGCGCCAGCTCGCGCCCCAGGCACAGCTCGAAGGCGCGCCGGTTGGCGAGGCCGGTGAGCGCGTCCTCGCTGGCCTGGCGGTGCAGGCTCTCGCGCAGCCGCACGTTGCGCAGGGCCAGCGCGAATTGCCGCGCGATGACCCCGAACTCGAGCATCTGACCGCGCAGCGCGGCCGGGCCGCCGCGCAGGATGGCGCCGCGAGCGGCCGGCCCGACCCGCAGCAGCCCGAACAGCTCGGCCTCGCAGAGCAGCGGCAGGCACAGCAGCTCCTCGCCGTCGCCGAGCTTCTCGTGGCGGCAGCCGAGCGCCAAGGAGCCGTTCTGGCTGAGGTGCGGGCGGCCGGTGCGGCAGCCCCAGCACTCCCCCACCGGGATCGTGGGCGTGGCGTTGGCGGCCTCGCCGATCGGCGAGAACAGCTCGGCCTCGCTGTCGAAGGCGTAGACCTGGACCGGAGCGTCGAACAGGCGCGCCGATTGGCGGCCGAGCACCTCGAGGCCCTCGGCGAGGGTGGTGCAGGATTGGAGGTACTCGAGCGCGTCCCGCAGCACCTCGCTGTCGCGCTCCCGGCGGCGCGACTCCTCGAGCGCGCGCGCCAGCCGGCGCCGCTCCTTGGCAATCTGCTGCCACTCCTCGTTCTGGTCGCGGATCAGGCCGCGCAGCTGCTGCAGCAGCTCGGTCACCGGCTCGGAGGAGGCGGGGAGACCGGCTTCCGGAACCGCGGAGCTCTCCTTGGCGAAGTGCGGCCGCTCCAGCTCGCCTTGGGCGACCACCGCGCCATCTTCGCGCAGGGCGAGGCGCCACCGGCAAGCCCGCTCGCGTCCATCGGCGTCGGTCACCGCGCCGGCGAAGGCGGCGGTCTCGGCGCGCGGCCCGAGCCCGCGCATGGCTTGGGTGAAGCTCAACTGGGCGGGGCCGGCGAGCAGCTCGGTGAACGGGCGATGCTCCAGCTCGCGGTCCTTCCAGCCGAGCTCATCGAGCCAGCGGGGACCTGCAGAGACGAGTTTGCCCTCCGCGTCGAGGACACAGAGCAGGTCGAGCGGTCGCCCGTCCGGATCCCGCTCAGCCCCCTCGCTTCCGGGGAGGGGCTGGCGGAGAGCCATCTCCCCCTAAGGCTATTCCGGAATCCAGCGATCCGGACGCGGAAATTCCAGATCCCGGCCCATGCAAGTTCCGTTCCCAGGGAGCTAGGATCGCGCTCGATGGACACTCTCTGGCACCTCCTGATCGGCGCCGCGGCCGGCTTCCTCGCCGGCCTGGTGATGAAGGGCAAGGGCTTCGGCATGTTCGGCAACGTGATCGTGGGCCTGATCGGCGCCTTCATCGGCGGCAAGATCGCCGGCTGGCTCGGCATGGACCTCGGCGACGGCGCTAAGGGCCACCTCCTGACCGCCTTCAGCGGCGCGGTGATCTTCCTGTTCGCCCTCGGCCTGATCCGGCCGGGGAAGAAGTAGGGCGGGGATTCGGGGTGCTGCTCCTTCCCGCCGCCGTGGCCCTCGCCGCGGTCCCCATCGCGGTCCAGGGCGCCGGACCCCTCCCGCGCCAGGGCGGGAGCGAGACCGGCTCGCCGCCCGGTTTCCCTGCGCCGGTCACCGCCGTCTTCGTCGACGAATTGGAGCCGCTCTACCCGGACCGGCCGACGATGCAGCCGTCGGCCGAGGGTGGCGGCGGGCTCGAACTCCACGCAGCCCGTGGCACGATCGCCGCGGTTCATCTCCTCCTCCGTTCTCCGGAAGAGCTGAACCTCGACCTCCAGGTGCACGGCCTCCCCGAAGGATGGGGCGCCGATCCTCGGTGGTTCCGCCTGGTGGACGTCCCAGTCGAGGAGAACACCGGCCTCGGCTCCCGCACCGAACAGTTCGAAGGGGAGACGAATCCGCACGTCCTCCGCCGCGCGCCGTTCCGGATCTACGAAGCGCTGGAGCCGGTGATCTTCCCGCTCCGGCTACCGCGAGGACCCTCGGCGCTCAGGCTCGAATTTGAGATCCCCTCCGGTGCGCCTAGCGGGAAGTGGGAGCTCGCGATCACCGGCGACCCCCTCGTCTTCAACCGCGCCACTCTTCAGATCCACGACGCCGTCGTGCCGCCCGCCGGCCGCGACACCCTGCGCTACACCAACTGGTACAGCCCTGACGAGATGGCGCGCCGCCACGGCCTCGATCCTTGGAGCGAGGCGCACTGGGAGATGATCGGCCGCTACGCCGCGCTGATGGCGCGCGGGCGGCAGAACACCTTCTGGATCCGCTGGGCCGACGTCTTCCACCGCGACGCCGACGGCGCGCTCCGCTTCCGGCGCGAGCGCTTCGAACGACTGGTGCGGCTGTTCCGCGCCGCCGGCCTGTGGTGGATCGAGGGCGCGCCGCTCGCCCGCCGGCCCGGCGGCGACTGGTCCAAGGAGTGGCTGGAGCTCAACGTCGCCGGCCTGCCCGCCACCAGCCCGGAGGGCCGCGCCGCCCTGGCCGGCATGCTCGGCGAGCTGCGCGCCTGCCTGGAGCAGAACGGCTGGCTCGACGCCTACCTGCAACACCTGGCCGACGAACCGACCGACACCAACGCCGCCGACTACCGCGCGCTGGCCGCGATCGTGCGCCAGGAGCTGCCCGGTGTGCCGATCGTCGAGGCGACCATGAGCCGCGAGCTGGTCGGCGCGGTCGACGTCTGGTGCCCGCAGGTGCAGAAGTTCCAGGCCCACCGCGACTTCTTCGAGCAGCGGCGCGCGGCCGGCGACCGGATCTGGACCTACACCTGCCTGGTGCCTGGCGGACCCTGGCTGAACCGCCTGCTCGACCAGGAGCGGCTGCGCCAGGTCTGGTTCGGCTGGGCCGCGGCGCATTACCGGCTGGAGGGCTTCCTCCACTGGGGCCTCAACCACTACCAGGCCGACCCCTTCGCCCAGAGCGTGGTCGACCACCCGGCCCAGCCGAACACCACCAACAAGCTGCCGGCCGGCGACACCCACGTGGTCTACCCCGGTCCGGACGGTCCGTGGAGCGGTCTGCGCTTCGAGGCGCACCGCATCGGCCTCGAGGACCACGCCCTGCTCGAGCAGCTGCGCGCGCAGGACCCCGAAGCCTACGCCCGCATCGTGGCCCAGGTGTTCCGCGCCTACGACGACTACGCGGTCGAGGTCGCGGCCTATCGCGCCGCGCGCCGGCAGCTGCTCGAGGCGCTAGCGGCCGCCGGCTGAGCGCACCTGCGCCAGGCGGACCCGCAGTCGCTCCACCACCGCCGGGTGGTCCGGCCACAGGTTGCGCCGCTCCTGCGGGTCGGTGTCCAGCCGGTAGAGCTGCCCCTCGGGGCCGCCCGGCACCGGCGCCATCCGGCTCGGCCCGGTGAAGCCGCCGGAACCCAGGCCCTCGATCAGCTTCCAGGGGCCGACCCGGATCGCGAACATGCCGTCGAAGGCGTGATGGACCAGCTGCTCGCGGCCGCCGGCGGCGCCCCGCAGCGCCGGCAGGAAGCTCTGCGAGTCCGGCGCCTCCCCCGCCGCGCGGGTGTGGCCGCTCAGCTCGGCGAAGGTGGCGTAGAGGTCGAGCAAACCGACCAGGGCCTCGCTCTCGCTGCCGGCCTCGACCTGGCCGGGCCAGCGGACCAGCAGGGGCACGCGGTGGCCGCCTTCATGGATGTCGGCCTTCTGGCCGCGGTAGTCGAGGTTGGCGTTGTGGGCGTAGAGGTACTTGTCCTGCGCCATCCAATTCGAGCCGTTGTCGCTGCTGAAGACCAGCAGGGTGTCCTCGGCGGCGCCGGCCTCTTCGAGCACGGCCAGGATCTCCCCCACCACGCCGTCGACCTGGGCCACGAAGTCGCCGTACCAACCGGCGCCGCTGCGCCCCTGGTACTCGGCGGTCGGCAGCCAGGGCGTGTGCGGGGCGGTCAGCGGGAAGTACAGGAAGAAGGGCTGCTGCGGCCGTTCGGCGCGGTGGCGCCGGATCCAGTCCACGGCGCGCCCGGTGAAGACCGGCAGGGTCTGCTC
>CAZXTO010000192.1:0-6900 GCA_964643675.1 uncultured Planctomycetales bacterium | reverse complement strand
GTGGCCCAGGTGGATCGGGCCGTTGGCGTAGGGGAGGGCGGAAGTGACCAGGAACTTTGCCATGGCGGCCACAGGATAGGGGCGCCGGGGGCGGGCGTCCGTTAGGATCCGCCGCGGCCCGGCGCCGCTCCCCCCCCGATCAGAAGCGATGAAGATCCCCCCCGAACTGGATTTCTACGACCTCGACGGCCTGCTGGAAGAGGACGAGCTCATGGTCCGCGAGCAGGTGCGCTCCTGGATCGACGACCGCCTGATGCCGGTCGTGCCCGAGCACTGGGAGAACGGCACCTTCCCCTCCGAGCTGGTCTCCGAGATGGGGGAGATGGGCATGTTCGGTCCCACCGTGTCTGAGCAGTACGGCGGCGCCGGCATGAACTCGGTCTGCTACGGCCTGATCTGCCAGGAGCTGGAGCGCTGCGACTCGGGCGTGCGCAGCTTCGTCAGCGTCCAGGGCTCGCTGGTGATGTACCCGATCGAGGCCTTCGGCAGCGAGGAGCAGAAGCAGGAGTGGCTGCCGAAGCTCGCCAGCGGCGAGAAGATCGGCTGCTTCGGCCTGACCGAGCCCGACTTCGGCTCCAACCCGGGCGGCATGCTGACCCGCGCCCGGCGCGACGGCGACGACTGGATCATCACCGGCCGCAAGATGTGGATCACCAACGGCACCGTCTCCGACGTCGCCATCGTCTGGGCCAAGGACGAGGAGGGCACCGTGCTCGGCTTCCTGGTCGAGACCGACCGCGAGGGCTTCAGCGCCCCCGAGCAGAAGCACAAGTGGTCGCTGCGCTGCAGCGTCACCTCCGAGCTGGTGCTCGAGGAGGTGCGCGTGCCCGACGCCAACCGCCTGCCGAAGGCCAAGGGCATGAAGGGGCCGCTCAGCTGCCTGACCCAGGCCCGCTACGGCATCGCCTGGGGCGCGGTCGGCGCCATGCAGGCCTGCTTCCAGGAGGCCCTGCGTTACACCGGCGAGCGCCAGATCTACGACCGCCCGCTGTCCTCCTTCCAGCTGACCCAGGCCAAGCTGGCCGAGATCGGCACCGAGATCACCAAGGGCCAGCTGCTGGTCTGGCGGCTCGGTCGCCTGAAGGACGCCGGCGCCCTCAAGCCGCAGCAGGTGTCGATGGCCAAGCGCAACAACGTGATGAAGGCGCTGGAGGCGGCGCGCGAGTGCCGCACCATGCTCGGCGCCAACGGCATCACGCTCGAGTACCACGCTGGACGCCACGCCTGCAACCTGGAGACCGTGCTGACCTACGAGGGCACGCACGAGATCCACACCCTGATCCTCGGTCAGGCCTTCACCGGCGAGGCGGCCTACAGCTGATCCGGGCGGGAGGCTCCGCCGGGGAAATAAACTGCCCTTTTTGACCCGAAAAAGGCGGTTTACTACACTTCCTGTTCCGCCACCGCGAACCAGGAGACGGCATTGAGTGATTTCTTCCGCTGGCTGATGACCGCCCCCGACCAGCCCCTGGTCCGGGAAGGCGGGGATCGGCCCCAACCCGGGCCCGGCGAGGCCCTGGTCCGCGTCGTCGGCTGCGGCGTCTGCCACACCGACCTCGGCTTCCTCTACGGCGGCGTGCGCACCAAGCACCCGCTGCCGCTGGCGCTCGGCCACGAGATCGCTGGCCAGGTCGAGGCCGTCGGCGACGGCGCCGAGGCCTGGGCCGGCAAGGACGTGGTCGTGCCCGCGGTGCTGCCCTGCGGCGACTGCGAGCTGTGTCAGGCCGGCCACGAGTGCGCCTGCCAGCACCAGCTGATGCCTGGCAACGACTTCCACGGCGGCTTCGCCAGCCACCTGGTGGTGCCGGTGCGCTGGTTGGTCGACGCCGGCGGCCTGCCCAGCGGCCTCGAGCTGCAGGACGTCTCGGTGCTGGCCGACGCCGTCACCACGCCCTACCAGGCGATGGTGCGGGCCAAGGTCCAGGACGGCGACTGCGCGGTCCTGATCGGCGCCGGCGGCATCGGCAGCTTCGGCGTCCAGATCGCCGCCGCGATGGGGGCCCGGGTGGTGGCGGTCGACGTCGACGACGCCAAGCTCGAGCGCGCCCTGGCGCACGGCGCCGTCGGCGCCGTCAACACCCGCGGCCTCGACGCCAAGGCCGCGCGCAAGGCGGTCCAGGCCGCCTGCAAGGAGGCTGGCTTCCCGCGCCCCGGGCTGAAGGTCTTCGAGATGAGCGGCACCCCGGCCGGCCAGGAGCTGGCCTGGTCGCTGATGAGCTTCGCCGGCGTGGTCGCCATCGTCGGCTTCTGCCTCGACCGCGTGCCGGTGCGCCTCTCCAACCTGATGGCCTTCGACGCCGAGGCCTTCGGCAACTGGGGCTGCCGCCCGCAGCTCTACGCCCCCGCGCTCGACCTGATCCGCGCCGGCAAGGTGCAGGTCGGCCCCTTCGTGCGCCGCTTCCCGATGGACGAGATCAACCAGGTGCTGCAGGACGTCCATCACCACCGCATCCCCGAACGCCCCGTCTTGGTGCCATGACCGCGACCGCGACCACCCCCTCCCAGTTCGAGAACCACGAGCTCGCCCCGGGCTACGAGTACTCCGAGATCCGCTACGAGCTGCGGCCGCTGCGCCGCCCGGACGGCGAGGCCGTCGACGGGCTGTTCAACGCCTGGATCTGGCTCGACAACCCCAAGCAGCTCAACAGCTACACCACTCGGGCCCTGGCCGAGCTGATCCTGGCCCTGCGCCAGGCCAGCAACGCCCCCGAGGTGCAGTCGGTGGTCTTCACCGCCGTCGGCGACCGCAGCTTCTGCACCGGCGGCAACACCGCCGAGTACAGCGAGCACTATGCCGGCCGCCCGGACGAGTACCGGCGCTACATGCGCCTCTTCAACGACGCCGTCTCGGCGCTGATGGAGTGCGACAAGCCGGTCATCTGCCGCGTCAACGGCATGCGCATCGGCGGCGGCCAGGAGATCGGCATGGCCTGCGACTTCACCGTCGCGGCCGACACCGCTCGCTTCGGCCAGGCCGGCCCCAAGCACGGCTCGGCTCCGGTCGGCGGCTCGACCGACTTCCTGCCGCTCTACGTCGGCTGGGCCAAGGCGGTCGAGAGCTGCACCCTGTGCGAGAGCTGGACCGCGCACAAGGCGCTCCAGATCGGCCTGATCAACGGCCTGGCGCCGGTGCTGAAGAAGGACGGCGAGTGGGTGGTCAACCCGCTGGCGGTCACCGAGGCGCGCTTCGACGACTGTGGCCGGCCGCTCTACGGCGAGCCCAAGAGCGGCGACGAGCTGGCCGCCGGCAAGGCGCTGTTCAAGTCCTGCGAGACCGACTTCAGCCGCCTCGACCAGGAGGTCGAGCTGTTGGCCTGGAAGCTGGCCAACACCATGCCGGACTGCACGACCTACACGCTCGAGAACCTGCGGCGCCACAAGCTGGCCCACTGGGACAAGAACCGCGAGGGCAACCGCGCCTGGCTCGGCCTGAACATGATGACCGAGGCCAAGGCCGGCTTCCGCACCTTCCACCGCGCGCCGCGGGCCGAGCGCGAGGCCGACTTCCTCGAGCTGCGCAAGGCCTTGGCCGAGGGCGCGCGCTGGGGCGACGAGCTGCTCGACCGCCACGCGCCCTACGCCAAGGACTCCTACCAGGCCGACGGAGACGGGGCGTGAACGCGGTCGCCTCGGTCGCCCGGCGCGAGATCCTGGACGGCGCCGGCGTCGTCCTGGAGCTCGGGCCGGCCCCGGCCAACATCCTCGACCGGGCGGCGATGGAGGCCCTCGGCCACGAGCTCGAGGTCGTCGCCGCCGACCGCTCGGTCAAGGTGGCGGTGATCGCCGGCGCCGGGGATCACTTCAGCTTCGGCGCCAGCGTACCGGAGCACCTGCCCGGGCAGGTCGAGAGCATGCTGCCCGAGTTCCACCACCTGCTGCGCACCATGAACGAGCTGCGCCTGCCGCCGCTGGTGGCGGCGGTGCGCGGCATGTGCCTGGGCGGCGGCCTGGAGCTGGCGCTGGCCTGCGACCGCATCGTCGCCGCGGCCGACGCCAAGCTGGGCTGCCCGGAGGTCAAGCTGGCGGTGTTCCCGCCGGCGGGTTCGGCGCTGCTGCCGCTGCGGGTGCAGGCCGGCCACGCCTCCAGCCTGCTGTGCAGCGGCGAGCTGGTGAGCGGCGCCCGGGCGGCGGAGATCGGCCTGGTCGAGCAAGGCCTCGAGGCCGGCGCCGACCCGGTCGCGGCCGCCGAGGCCTGGGCCGCGAAGGAGCTGGTGCCGCTGTCGGGCACGGCCTTGCGCTTCGCCCGCCACGCCGCTCGGTGGCCGTGGCGCGACGCCTGCGAGGGCATCCTGCCCGATCTCGAGCGGACCTACCTGCAGGCCTTGATGAAGACCGAGGACGCGGTCGAGGGTTTGCAGGCCTTCCTCGACAAGCGCAAGCCGGTGTGGAAGAACTGCTGAGCCCGCCGGGCGCCGGCCCCGGCGCCCGGAAGGCTAAGCTGAAGCCGTGGACACCCCGCTCGCCCTGGTCACCGGCGGCAGCGGCGGCATCGGCGCTGCCATCGTGCGCCGGCTCGTCGCCGCCGGCCACGACGTCGCCTTCACCCACGTTGGACAGGCCGAGGAGGCGGCGGCCCTGTGCGCCGAGCTGGGCCCGGGCGCGCGCGCCTTCGAGAGCGACTGCGCCGACGAGGCCGCGGTCGCGGCGCTCTACCAGGAGCTCCAGCCGCAGGTGCTGGTCCACTGCGCCGGCATCGCCCGCGACCGGCCGATCTGGCGCCAGGAGCCGGCCGACTTCGACGCCGTGATCGGCGTCAACCTCCGGGGCGCCTGGCTGCAGATCCGCGCCGCCGCCCCGGCGATGCGCGCCGCCGGCTGGGGGCGGGTGGTGCTGATCGGCTCGATCAACGGCAGCCGCGGCAAGTTCGGCCAGACCACCTACGCCGCCAGCAAGGCCGGCCTGCACGGCCTGGCCAAGAGCGCCGCCAAGGAACTCGGTCCCAAGGGCGTGACCGTGAACGTGGTCGAGCCCGGCTGGATCGACACGCCGATGACCCTGGCCGTGCCGGCGCAGTTCCGGGACGCAGCCCGTGACGAGACCCTGGTCGGCCGCCTCGGCCAGCCGGACGACGTCGCCGCCACGGTCGCCTTCCTGTGCAGCGAGGACGCCCGCCAGCTCACCGGTCAGGTGTTCCGGGTCGACGGCGGCCAGCTGCTCTAGGGGCCGCCCGGATCCGGGTCTCAAGCCCGCACGCGACCCTTGCCGATGGGAGGGAGGGAATATCTCATGCGGGAAGCCCTCCATTCGACCGGCCGCGAGGTCCTCGTTCAGCGGACGAAGGTCCTGGAGGTGGCCTTCTGGACCACCTTCCCGCTGGTCGGCCTGCTCGGTCTGGCCAGCCTCCTGATGGGGCAGCTGACCCTGGGCGTGGTCGCGATGGCGGCCGCGGGGCTGGCCCTGGTCGGTTGTCGCGAGGTCCGGGCCCGCCGCCGCGTCGACGCCTGGGCGCTCACCTTCGTCATCGTTACCTACCTGACGGGCTGCCTGGCGGTGATCGCCACCGGCGGCGCCCTGAGCGGCGCCATGACCTGGCTGTTCGTGCTGCCGCCCTTCACCGGCATCCTGTTCGGCATCCGCGGACTGACCTGGTCGGCCGGCGCCGTCGGCCTGTTCCTGGTCGGCCTGGTCGGCGCCCACCTGGTGGTCGGCAACTGGAAGCCGGTCGACGACCTGGACGCCGCCGCCTTGCTGGCCGCCTTCAGCAACCTGTTCGCCCTCACGGTGCTGTTCGTGCTCTCCGTCGTGGCCGGCACCGCCTTGCTCAAGGCCCAGCGCGCCCTCGACCGCGCGCGCGAGGAGGCCGAGCGCGCCAACCGCGCCAAGAGCGCCTTCCTCGCCAACATGAGCCACGAGATCCGCACGCCGATGAACGGCATCATCGGCATGGCGGAGCTGCTGCTCGACACCGAGCTCGACAGCGAGCAGAGCGAGGCGGCCAGCGCGGTCCAGACCTGCGGCACCTCCTTGCTGCGGATCATCAACGACATCCTCGACCTGTCCAAGATCGAGGCCGACCGGCTCCAGCTGGAGCAGGTCAGCTTCTCGCCCGAGGAGGTGTTGGAGGAGGTCGCCGACGGCCTGGCCGCCCGCGCCCTCGCCAAGGGGGTGGAGTGGAACGCCTTCCTCTCCGGGCCCTCGCCGCGGCGCCTCGTCGGTGACCCGACCCGGCTGCGGCAGGTCCTCCTGAACCTGGCCGGCAACGCGATCAAGTTCACCGAGGAGGGGGAGGTCTGCCTGGAGGCGAAGTGGATGCCCGAGACCGAGCAGCTGCGTTGCTCGGTGCGCGACACCGGCATCGGCATCCCGGTCGATCGCCTCGAGCGCGTGTTCGAGGAGTTCTCACAGGCAGACATCAGCACCACGCGCCAGTTCGGCGGCACCGGCCTCGGCCTGCCGATCGCGCGCCGCATCGTCGAGGCCATGGGCGGGCGGATCGAGCTCTGCAGCGAAGTCGGACGCGGCACCGAATTCCGCTTCTCGGTCCGCCTGCCCGCCTGCACCCAGACCAGGCTCCAGCCGCAGCGGCTGCGGGGGCGCTGGGTGCAGATCCTGGAGCCGCGCGAGTCCACCCGTCGCG
Organism: uncultured Planctomycetales bacterium; assembly: GCA_964643675.1. Classification (GTDB taxonomy): domain Bacteria; phylum Planctomycetota; class UBA1135; order UBA1135; family UBA1135; genus J029. The sequence continues at coordinate 323 of CAZXTO010000192.1, read as the reverse complement.
CCCTCGAGCAGGCCTGCCTCCTGGCCGGGGCGGAACCGGTCGAAGCCGGCCAGGGGCGTCCTGGGGACGTCGTGATCGCCTCTCTCGCCCTGGGGCGGGAGGACCTGGAGCGGGAGCGGGACGCCGCGCGCGACGCCGGCCGCCCCTTCCTGCTCGCGCACGGCCTGGACGGCGCCAGCCTGCGCCAGGTCAAGGAGCTGGGCGTCAGCCAGCGCTTCGCCTTCCCGGTCAAGGCCTCGCGGGTCCGGGAGGCGGTGGCCGAGGCGACCCTGGCGCCGGTGGACGCATCGCCGGCGTCGGCCAGCTCCGGGGCCGCCGGCGCC
>CAZXTO010000191.1:0-6937 GCA_964643675.1 uncultured Planctomycetales bacterium | reverse complement strand
GGCGTGAGAGCGCTGCGCTCGGTCAGAGCCGCGCGCGAGCTCGGAGCTCGCGGCCGCTGCGCGACCCGACCTCACTTCAGGCGGTACCCGATTCCGCGAATGGTGACGATGTGCTGCGGGCTGGAGGGGTCTTCCTCGAAGCGGCGGCGCAGGCGGACCACGAAGTTGTCGACGGTGCGGGGGGTGGGGTCGGCTTCTCCTCCCCAGACCTGGTCGAGGATGTCGTTGCGGCTGACGACCGCGCCGCGGGACTCGATCAGGAGCTTGAGGATGCCGAATTCCTTGACCGGCAGGGTCTCCTTGCGGCCGTCGACGCTTTGGCACTCGTGGGTCACGAGGTCGACCCAGCCGTCGCCGATCTCGACCTTGCCCTCGGCCGGGCCCTCGGCCCACTCGGCGCGTCGCAGCAGGGCGTGGACCCGGGCCAGCAGCTCGTCGAGGTGGAAGGGCTTGACCAGGTAGTCGTCGCCGCCGGCCATCAGGCCCTCGACCCGGTCGTGGGGGAGGTCCCGCGCGGTCAGGAACAGCACCGGCGTGCGAACGCCCTCGGCGCGCAGGTTCTTGCACACCTCGAAGCCGTCCATGTCGGGCAGCATCACGTCGAGCAGGATCAGGCTGATGCCGCCCGTGCGGGCCTCGCGCAGGCCGGCCGGCCCATCGGCGGCGTGGATGGTTCGGTATCCCTCGGCTTCGAGGTTGTCGCAGACCAGCCGCGCGATGCGCGGCTCGTCTTCCACCACCAGGATTCGACTGCTCATGACGGTTCTCCGGCCAGCGGCCAGCGGATCGAGAAGGTGGCTCCGCGGCCCGGGCCCTCGCTGTGGGCGGAGATCGTAGCGCCCTGCGCCCGCGCCAGCTCGCGGACGAGGTACAAACCGAGGCCGCTCCCGGGCGCGGTCCGGACCCGTTCGTCCCCGGCGCGCCAGAAGCGCTCGAACAGCCGCTTCTTCTCTTCCGCGGTGAAGCCGCGGCCCTGGTCGGTGAGGCTCAGCACCGCGTAGGCCTGGTGGTTCTCCAGCGTGAGCCGCGCCGGCTTGCCCTCGCCGTACTTGCGGGCGTTCTCGAGCAGGTTGGTCAGGATCGGGCCGATGGCGCCCGGGTCGGCCTCGGCCAGCAGCCGCTCGGGGAGCTCGGCCTCCAGCCACTGTTCGCTGTCCGGTACCCGGGCCTGGAAGCGACGCAGCTCCTGCCGCACCGCCTCGGCCAGGTCGAGCTTGCGCGGGCGGGCGTCGAAGGCCTCGGCGTCGAGGCGACCCACCGCAAGCACGTTCTCCACCAGGCCGTCGAGCCGCGTCAGGTCCTCGAGCATGCCCTCGGCGTACATCGGCGCCCGCTTGGGGTCGGGACGGCGCACCAGCGACTCGACCGCCAGCCGCAGCGACTGCAGCGGCGAGCGGAATTCGTGGGTGACGGCGTGGAGGAAATTCGACTCCTGCAGGGCCAGGTTGCTGCCGCGCCGCGCCGCCCGCAGGAGGAAGCCGAGCGCGGCCGACCACAGCAGCAGGAAGAAGCTGCCCTCGAAGACCACCATGCGCTGCCGCTTGCCGCGCTCCGCCCGCAGTTCGGCCAGGGTGGCGGCGCTCAGCTGCAGCTCGAAGGAGTCGCGTTGCGGCACCGGGGCGATGCCCGGGAAGCGCGGCGCGATCTCCCGCCAGGCCTCCTCGTCGCTCTCGCCGAGCTCGCGGCGGTCCTCCAGCTCGCCCTCGGCCAGGGCCTGCAGGTGTTGCAGGTTGCGGAAACCGATCTGGTACTGGGTCTCGCCCCGCGTCCAGAGGGTGTAGCCCCACCACGACAGCTGAGCGAGGAACAGACCGGCGACGAGCAGGATCCAGAGCGGCAGGCGGGGCCCCATTTCTTCGTATTACAATAGGTTCTCCCCGCCCGCGGGGAAGCTCCATCCACCCCTCCCGCCACCGCCCCGCATGCGACTCCACCCCGCCCTGCTGCTGGTCCCCGCCGGCCTCGCCCTCGGCCTGATCTCCGAACCCGTCACTGCGGAGCAAGCCGCGCCGCTGATGACCGACGGCCAGGTCCAGGTGCTGCCCTTCGGCCTGATGGACCAGGTGCGCCGCACCGGCGTGGTGGTGCCGATGAAGGTCCAGGTCTACAACCCCGGCGAGGAGTCGGTCGCCTTGGCCGCCCTGACCGTGCGCGAAGCCAGCGGCCAGGTCCTGGCCGAGGTCGACCTGCACGGCGAGCGCCTGGCCGGCGACGGCGGCATGGTCGCCGAGCTCTACCTGAAGCAGGAGCTGATCGATCCGGAGCTCTCCCACCGCCACGACAAGCGCCTCTTCGTGCCCCTGGAGGACCGCCCCGAGCTGAGCCCGGACAACGAGGCGCGCCTGTTCCTGGACATCGTCGAGGGGGTGCAGGAGCTCAAGCGCGACGGCGCCCGCCAGCTGCGCAACGTCCACTTCGAGCTCGACCTGGCGCCCCTGTTCGCCGGCGCCGAGGTCGGCGACCTGGCCACGGTCGACGTGCTGCTCGACTACCGCAGGGCCGACGGTAGCCTCGCCCGCGCCACCCTGATCCACTCGATCGAGCTGCTCGCGCCCTACATGGAGCCGCCGGCCGAGTGGTATGCCGCCCAGGGCCTCGGCCGCGCCGCCGGCGCCTGGTACGCCGGCGACCTGCACGTGCACAACTGCCGCGACGAGGCGGTCGGCGGCTGCCCGAGCTGCGCCGCGGAGTCGGTCAACATCACCGGCGCCTTCACCAACGCCGACCTGAAGCCGCAGTTCCAGGCGCTGGGGATGGACTTCTTCAGCACCACCACCCACTCGTACTGCATCAACAGCGACAACGAGTTCAACGCGGTCAAGCAGGAGGCCGACAGCCTCGATGACGCCAGCTTCGTGGTGATCTGCGGCACCGAGGTCTCCGGCGACGAGACCGGCCCGCAGTGGGGCAGCGACAGCGCCGACGCCATGTGCTACCTCGGCTTCGGCAGCCCGGTGCACCACATGGGCGCCCACGCCATCACCTCGCGCAAGTGGGGCGGCGACGACGGCTTCCTCGACTTCTGCGACGACCCCAAGCGCTCGCAGTGGAAGAACGTGCCCGCCATCCAGGCCGAGGGCGGCTTCGCCATCGCCAACCACCCGAACGGCATGTGGGGCTTCAACTCCACCGGCGGCTTCCGCGGCTGGAACCACGGCTTCACCTTCGGCACCGAGCTCTGGAACGGCGACACCTTCACGGTCAACGCGCCGCACGTGTGGTGGTGGAAGCAGCGCATGCTGGAAGGCGAGTTCACCTACCCGATGTCCGGCAGCGACACCCACGACAACGCGATGGACTTCGGCGCCCTGCACACCTGGGTCGACGGCACCTACGACGAGGCCGGGCTGCTGGCGGGCATCACCTCCGGGCGCAGCTACCTGAGCAACGGCCCCTTCCTCGACCTCGAGATGCGCGACCAGCACGGCCGCAGCGCCGACGGCGGCGCCCGCATCGTGGTCAACGGCAACATGGTGCCGGTCGGCCACCCGGTCGACATCGAGGTGTTCTACAACGTCTCGCAGGACTCGGTGATCCGGGTCTGGCGCGGCGAGGTCGGCGCCGCCGACGAGGTCCTGGTGCAGGAATTCACCGGCATCACCGGCTCCGGCAGCGTGATCACCTCCACCACCGTCGAACCGACCGCCGACGCCTGGTACCGCGCCGAGATCGAGCACTCCGACCTGCGCGCCGGCGCCTGGGCGATGCCGATCTACGTCATCCTGAAGTAGACCGAACCCGAGGCCGAACGGCCGCATGCCCGATAGGATCCCCCCCGACTGGTCTCCCGTCCGCCACGTCCGCACCGCCGCCGAATTGGAGGCCGCGATCGCGGAGTGGCGGGCCGCTGGAGTGCTCGGCGTCGACACCGAAGCCAACTCCTTCTTCGCCTACAGCGACCGGCTGTGCCTGTTCCAGGTCACGGCCGACGAGATCGACTACCTGGTCGACCCGGTCGCGCTGGGAGACGAGCTGAAGGCGGTCAAGCCGCTGCTCGAGGACCCGGCGGTGGTGAAGATCTTCCACGCCGCCGAGTTCGACCTGATGCTGATCAAGAAGGACCTCGACGCCGAGGTCCACGGGCTGTTCGACACGCAGGTGGCGATGACCCTGCTGCAACACGAGAAGACCGGCCTGGCGGCGCTGATCGAGTCCTACTACGGCATGGTGCTGTCCAAGAAGGAGCAGCGCTCGAATTGGGGCAAGCGGCCGCTGACCGACTCCCAGATCGCCTACGCCCGCATCGACACCCACTTCCTGCCCGACCTCTACCGGCGCCTCACCGCCGAGCTCGAGGAGAAGGGCATGACCGCCGCCGCGCACGGCGAATTCGTGCGCCAGGAGCAGGAGATCCTGCCGCCGCGCGAGCCGAACTACGACGGCTGGAAGAAGATGAAGGGCGCCCGCGGCATGGCCCCCGACGCCGCCGCGCGGCTGCGGGCCCTGTTCCGCTGGCGCGAGGAGACCGCCCAGGAGCGCGACAAGCCGGTGTTCCGGGTGATGGCCAACGAGACCCTGATCGACCTCGCCAAGCAGCCTCCGCGCGACACCAAGGACCTGGCCGGCCGGCGCGGGATCGGCTGGGGCAACGCCCGCAAGGTCGGCAAGGAGCTGATGGCGGCGCTGAAGGGCGCCGAGGGCGAAGCGACCAACGACCACATCCCGGAGCGGGTCAGCCGCGAGGAGCGCAACCGCCGCCGGCGCCAGCGCGAGAACCAGGACCTGCTGCGCAAGTGGCGCAAACGCCGTGCCGACGAGCTCGGGCTGCCCAGCGAGCGCCTGATGCACCGTCGTCACCTCGAAGAGATCGGTCGGCAGCTCCCCCGCACCCGCGAGGAGCTGGCGGCCACCGTTGCGCTGAACGACTGGCAGCGCGAAAATCTCGAGGATTCCCTGCTGGAGGTCCTCGCGACGCTCCCGAACCCAAACCAGGACTAGATGATGAAGCGTTTCCTCCTGGGCCTCGCCGCCCTCGCCCTGATCTTCGCCCCCGCCTGCACCAGCGCCGACGCTTGCGGCGACGGCTGCACCGACTCCTGCTGCGCGGTCAAGGAAGGCTGCGGGGATGACTGCTCCAAGCCCTGCTGCGCCGAGAAGGAAATGGCTCAGTGCTGCAAGGACGCCGCCGCGCTCGGCAAGTCGTGCGAGAAGTGCGCTAAGTAGCAGCCCCTCGGCTGCTCTGAATGCCCCGGCCGGCAGGCTTGCTGGCCGGGGCGTTCCCTTTTGCGGGCTGCTCTCGCGCCGCCCTTGCTGCGGTTCGGGCCCGCCCCTCGGCGCCGGAGGAGGATCAGGCCAGCAGGCGGTGGGCGGAGAGGAGCTCGCGCAGCGCCGGCGCGTCGCACCAACCGGCCAGGACCAGGCGGGCACCGCCTTCGTCTTCGACCGCCAGGCTCGGGAAGCTGCGCACGCCGAGGCGGCGGCGCCGAGCGAAGTCCGCCTCGAGCCGGGACTGGGTGGCGGCGGAGGCGAGCTCGGCGGCGAAGGCGGCGCGGTCGAGGCCGATCTCCTCGGCGAGCTCGGCCAGCGTGGCGGCGTCGGAGGGGTTGCGCGCCTCGAGGTAGTAGGCGCGCTGGATGGCCGCGAGCATGGCCCGGCCGCGGCCGCCCGCGGCGGCCACCAGCACCGCGCGGCAGGCCGGGTAGGTCGAGCGGCGCGGGGCGCAGCGGCGCCAGAAGTCGTGCTCGAAGGGCACGCCGGCGCGGGCTTCCACCTCGCGCCAGGCCGCCTGGACGTAGCGCCGGGTCTCCTCGTCCATGGCCTCCTCGCTGTCGGGGGCGAGGCCGCCCATCACGAGCTCCAGCTCCACCTCGGGCGCGAGCTCGGGCTCCAGCTCCGCCAGCACCGGCGCGAAGCCGTAGCACCAGGAGCACATCGGGTCGACGACGTAGAGCAGGCGCTGCCCGGACATCAGCCCGCGCCGCCTTCGGCCACGGCAGCCCGCAGGCCGCGCTCCAGCACCGCGCGGTCGAGGCCGCGGCCGATGAAGACCAGCTCGGTGCACGGCCGAGCCTGCCAGGGGCCGGCGGCGTCGACGGTGTAGAGCTCGTAGGTGCCCTGGAGCAGCGCGGCCTCGGCGTGGCCGGCGAGCTGCAGGAAGCCCTTCCAGCGCACCAGCTCCCCGGCCAGGCCGCGGGCGCAGGAGTCCAGCCACAGCTGGGCCTTGAGCTCGTCGAGCGGTTCCTCGGAGCGCAGGGTGAGGGCGGCTAGGTCGCCGTGGTCGTGGCCGTGGATGGCGTCGGCCGCCGGCGTGGCGGGGTCGAGCGGGCGCGGCGGCCGCTCGGCCAGGATCTCCTCGGCCGGGAGCTCGGCCCGCTGGCAGCGCCGCAGCGGCGCGACCGGGTTCATGGCGCGCAGGCGCTGCTCGAGGGCGTCGAGCTGGCCGGCGTCGACCAGGTCGGTCTTGTTCAGCAGCAGCAGCTCGGCGAGGGCGATCTGGTCGCGGGCGGCGGTCTCGGCCAAGGCGCGCTCGGCGTGGCGGGCGTCGACCAGCGACACGATCGAGGCCACCCGGTAGGCGAAGGCCACCGAGTCCTCGACCAGGAAGGTGCGCAGCAGCGGCGCCGGCTCGGCGATGCCGGTGGTCTCGAGCAGGACGCGGTCGAAGCGCCGGCGGGGGAGCAGGCCGCCCAGCCGGCGCTGGCGCAGGCGCTGCAGGGCCTCGACCAGGTCGCCGCGCACCGTGCAGCAGACGCAGCCGTTCGACAGCTCGACCAGGTCCTCGTCGACCCGCTTCACCAGCCGCTGGTCGACCCCGATGTCGCCGAATTCATTGACCAGCACCGCGTAACGGCGGCCGCCCGGAGCGCTCAGCAGGCGGTTGAGCAGGGTGGTCTTGCCGGCGCCGAGCCAGCCGGTCAGCAGCGTGACCGGGGTGCGCGGGTCCTGGGAGGGGCTCATCGGCGCGCAGGGTAACGCTCCCCGCTTGGGAGCGCCCGCG
>CAZXTO010000190.1:0-6953 GCA_964643675.1 uncultured Planctomycetales bacterium | reverse complement strand
CGGCGGCCTCCATCAGGCCGGCCTTCATCGCCTGCACGCCGTCGCCGCTGGCCGGCGTCAGCACCACCACGGTGGTGTCGGCGGCGGCGGCCACGTCGATCTCGGCCTGCCCCACCCCGACCGTCTCGAGCAGCAGCTCGTCGAAGCCGAAGGCGTCCATCAGATCGGCGGCGGCGCCGGTGGCCAGGCTGAGGCCGCCGAGGCTGCCGCGGCTCGCCATGCTGCGCACGTAGACGCCGTGCTCGCCGGTGCTGCGGTCCATCCGGATCCGGTCGCCGAGCAGCGCGCCGCCGGTGAAGGGGGAGCTGGGGTCGACCGCGAGCAGACCGAGCCTGCGGCCGGCGCCGGCCCAGTGGCGCGCCAGGGCGTCGGTGAGGGTGGACTTGCCGGCGCCGGGCGGGCCGGTCAGGCCGGTGCGCCAGGCATGACCGGTGGCGCGGTGGAGCTCCTCGAGCAGGGCGGCGGCCTGAGGGTGCCCGTCCTCGACCCAGGAGATGGCGCGCGCCAAGGCCCCCACCCCGCCGGAGCGGAATCGCTCCAGCAGCGCGTCCAGGGCGGGGTCGGCGGCGCTCAAGATCAGCCCAGCAGGTGGCGCGAGATCACCAGCCGCTGGATGTCGGTGGCGCCCTCGTAGATCTCGGTGATGCGCGCGTCGCGGTAGTAGCGCTCGACCTGGAATTCCTTGGTGTAGCCGGCGCCGCCGTGGATCTGGACCGCGTCCTGCGCCGCCTTGTTGGAGGCGCGCGAGGCGAACAGCTTCGCCATCGCCGCCGCCTTCGAGCAGGGCTCCCCGGCGTCGCGCAGCGCCGCCGCCTGGTGCACCAGCAGGCGGGCGGCCTCGAGCTCGGTGGCCATGTCCGCCAGCTTCCAGGCGACCGCCTGGAAGCGGCCGATGCTCTTGCCGAATTGCTCGCGCTGGTTGGCGTAGAGGATCGAGTCCTCGAGGCAGGCGCGATGGATGCCCACCGCCTGCGCGGCGATGCCGATGCGCCCCGCGTCCAGGGTCTCCAGCGCGATCTTGAAGCCCTGGCTCGGATCCCCGAGCACGTCGGCGTCGGGCACGAAGACGTCCTCGAAGATCATCTCCGAGGTGGAGCTGGCGCGGATACCGAGCTTCTCCTCCTTCTTGCCCACGGTCACTCCCTCGGCCTCGGCCGGCACCAGGAAGGTGCCGATGTTGTTGCCGCGCTTGCCGTCCGGGTCGGTGACGGCGTAGACCACGAACAAGCCGGCGTTGGGGCCGGTGGTGATCCAGGACTTGGTGCCGTTCAGCTTCCAGCCGCCGTCCACGCGGTCGGCGCGGGTCCGGATCGAGGCGGCGTCGGAGCCGGCCTGCGGCTCGGTGAGGCAGTAGGCGCCGATGCGCTCGCCCGAGGCCAGCTGCGGCAGCCAGCGCTGCTTCTGATCCTCGCTGCCGTACTTGCTGACCGGCCCGCAGATCAACGAGTTGTGGACCGAGAGGGTCACCCCGGTGCCGGCGCACCAGCGGTTGACCTCCTCGAGCAGGATCACCGCGTGCAGGTTGCCGAGCCCGGCGCCGCCGTGCTCCTCCGGCACGGTCAGGCCGAGGAAACCGTTCTCGGCCGCCTCGGCGATCGCCTCGGCCGGGAAGCTCTCGTCCCGGTCCCAGGCCGCCGCGTTCGGCTTGAGGCTCCGCTCCGCGAACTCGCGGGCGGAGTCTTGGATCATCTCATGTTCTTCTGTGAGAAGGACTTGCATCGTTTCTGACCGATCTCGGCCGCCCGGCATTATCGCACAGCGGCCGAGCCCGAACCAGATTCCGGATTTCCTTCTGGAGGCCTCCGGTCAGCTTGGCCGATAGAGAAAAGGGAGTCTCCTCCGCTCCTTTCCGTCGCCCCTCGTCCGTGCGTATCTTCGCCCTCCTCCTGCTCGCGCTCCTCCCGGCCTGCCTGGACCCTCCCCAGCCGGCCCTGCGGATCGGCACCAACGTCTGGCCAGGCTATGAACCGCTCTACCTCGCCCGCGAGCTGGGCCTGCTGGATGCGCGCGAGGCGCGCCTGGTCGAGTACCCGTCGGCCACCGAGGTGCTGCGCGGCTTCCGCAACCGCTCGATCGACGTCGCCGCGCTGACCTTCGACGAGGTCATGCTGCTGGCACAGGACGGCGTGGAGTGCTCGGTCGTGCTGGTCATGGACTTCTCGGAGGGCGGCGACGTCATCCTCGGCCAACCCGGCATCACCGAACTGGAGCAGCTCCGCGGCCGCCGGATCGGCATCGAGGGCACCGCGCTCGGCGCCTTCTTCCTCGACCGGGCGCTCCAGGAGTACGGCATCGCCCCCGATGAGATTTCCGTGGTCGACCTCCAGGCGCACGAGCACGCGCATGCCTTCCAACGGAACGAGGTCGACGCCGTCGTCACCTTCGAGCCGGTTCGCAGCGAACTCCTGGCGGCGGGCGCCGAGCTGCTGTTCGACAGCTCCCGGATCCCCGGCGAGATCGTCGACGTCCTGGTCGTGCACGACGACGTGCTCGAGGAGCGCGCCGGCGCCATCCGCCAAGTGCTCTCGAACTGGTTCCTCGCCCTCGAGCGGATGGACGCGGATCCCGAGGAGGCGGCCCGCCTCATCGCCCCGCGCCTGCAGCTCAGCCCAGAGGCGGTCGACGCCGCCTTCGACGGCCTGCGCCTGCCCGATCTGGAGGAGAACCGGATGATGCTCTGCGGCGAGCATCCGGAGCTGAGGGAGAACGGGCTGCGGCTGGCTGACTTCATGCTCTCCCGGCAGCTGCTCCAACACCCGGTCGAGGTGGCCGACCTGCTTGACGGGCGCTGCCTGGAGCAGCTGGCGCCATGAAGCTGAACCTGCACCTCCCGCTCAGCATCCTGATCCCGGCAGCCTTGTCCCTGTCGGCGGTCGCAGCGGCCGTCGCCGGCGTCGCCCTGAGCCTGCCGAGCGCCGAGCGGGCCGCGGCCGAGCACGGCCGCACCGAGCTGATCGAGTCGCTGGCGGTCACCCAGGGCATCCTCGAACACGCATTCCGCCGCGGGGACGAGGACGGGATCCAGGTCGAGGTCTCGCGCCTCGCCGCGCGTCGCAACATGCGCTCGGTGGTGCTGCTGGATCCCGAGGGCACGATCCTGGCCTCCTCGCGCCTGGCTTGGCGAGGGCAGTCCGCGCACCAGCTCCCGTTCCCGTTCAGCGAGGAGGAACTGAAGCGGACCTACACCCAGAGACAGGTCCAGGTCCTGGACGGCAGCCTGGACAAGCGCCTGATCGGGATCGGGCCGGTCCGGCTCGGCGCAGGGCCGGAGCTGGAGGAACCCGGGAACGGGGCGAGCCTGCTGCGGCCGTGGCGGACCGCCGCCCTGATCGCGGTGTACGACACCGAGTACCCGCGCCTGGTCGCGCGCGAGAAGATCATCCAGCAGGCCTGGCTGCCGGTGCTGGTCTTGCTGGCGCTCTCCACCCTGACCGCGGCCGTGCTCCACTTCCTGATCACCAGGCGCGCCCAGGGCCTGGTCGAGGCGACGCGGGTGCTGGTGAGCGGCGACTGGGGCCACCGGGTGGAGCCCAGCGGGCGCGACGAGTTCGCCATGCTCGGCAGCTCCTTCAACCAGATGGCGCAGCAGATCGCCCTGATCCACCGCGACCTGGAGGAGCGCAAGCGCCACTTCGAGACGCTGGCCGAGACCACCCCGGTCGGCATCCTCCGCACCGACGAGGAGGGACTGGTGCTGTACGCCAACGATCGCATGGCGCGGCTGTGCGGCCTCCCCCTCGAGCGCCTCCAGGGAACGGGTTGGCTCGAGGCGATCCACCCCGAGGACCGGCCGAGGATGCACGAGGGGTGGCAGGGCACCGTGCGCCGCGGGGCACCCAGCCGCGGCGAGTTCCGCTTCCTGCGCCCCGACGGCAGCGTCGCCTGGGTCGAGGCACAGGCGGCGCCGGAGCTGGCCAAGCAAGGTTGCGCGCCGGCTGGCTTCATCGCCACCTTCACCGACGTCTCGAAGCGCAAGGAAGAGGAGATCGAGCGACTGGCGATGGCCGAGAGCCTGCGCCAGGCGCGCCGCCTGGAGGCCATCGGCCGGCTCGCGGGCGGCGTCGCCCACGACTTCAACAACTTGCTGACGGTGATCCTCGGCAACCTCAGCCTGATCGACGCCCGGTTGGAGAAGCTCGAGGTCGACGATCACGCCCTCCGCGAGGAGCTGGTGCAGATCGCCTCCGCCGGCGACCGCGCCGCGCGGCTGACGCGGCAGCTCCTGGCCTTCAGCCGCAACCAGGTGCTGGAGCCGGTGCCGGTCTGCCTCAACCAGATCGTCCAGGGCGTGGAGAAGCTGCTGCGCCGCCTGGTGCGGGAGGACGTGGAGTTCCGCCTGGCGCTGGACGCGAAGCTGCCCGCGGTGCTGGCCGATCAGCTCTCGATCGAACAAGCGCTGCTCAACCTGGTCGCCAACGCCGCCGACGCGGTCAGCACCGGCGGCTGGATCCGGATCAGCACCGGCATGCAGGAGGTCCACGGCAAGGAGGCCCAAGCCCTCGGCCTCGAGCCCGGCGCCCACGTCGTGCTCGAGGTCCAGGACACCGGCGAGGGCATCGAGCAGGAGGTGCTCGACAAGGTGCTCGAACCCTTCTTCACGACCAAGCCGGCCGGCCAGGGCACCGGCCTCGGCCTGGCGACGGTCCACGGCGTGGTCAAGCAGTCCGAGGGCGCGCTCCAGATCCAGAGCGAGGCCGGGACCGGAACCCGGGTGCGCGTCCTGCTCCCGGTCTGCAAGGAAGCGCTGCGCCCCGAGGCGAAAGACGGGCGCGGAGACCGGGCCGAGCGAGCGGAGCGCGCCGGCACCGTGCTGGTGTGCGAGGACGATACGGGCGTGCTGCGCCTCACCCAGGGCCTGCTCCAGAGCGCCGGCTATCAGGTCCTGGCGGCCGAGGACGCCAACCAGGCCCTGGCCCTTGTCGCCGACCACCCGGGCTCGATCGACCTGCTGGTGACGGACGTGATCCTGCCGGGGCGGAACGGCCGCGAGCTGGCCGAAGCGCTGAAGGGCATGAAGCCGAAGCTGCCGGTGCTCTACCTGTCCGGCTATTCCGCGGACATCCTGAAGGGCATCAAGTTCGATTCGGACGACGCCTTCCTGCGCAAGCCCTTCCTGGCCACGGCGCTGCTGGACGCCGTCGGCCGCCTCGCCCGAGCCCCGATGGGCTGAAGCCCCGAGGTCGGCGACGCCTGAGGCTGGCGTGGCCGAGCTCAATCGGCTTCGAGCTCGATGAAGCGCAGGCGCGGATAGCGCTCGGCCAGCTCGCGCTCGATGCGGTCGACCTCGACGCCCACCCGGTCGAGGACCTCGCGGCCGAAGTCCTCCGCGAACTGCTCGGCGGCGGCGCGATCCTCCGGCTGGGGCAGCCGGGCCCGGACCCAGCCGTCCAGCTCGCGCCCGAACCAGGCGCCGTTGAAGTCGAGGTCGACCTGCAGCTTGACGTGGTCGGCCGAGATCACGCGCGAGCGCACCTGGGCCACCTTGAGCACCGAGGGCTGCGAGCGCAGGTAGTCGAGCGCGCCCTCGACCAGCTCGGGGGAGGCGGCGCGGCCGAGCAACAGCTCCCGGTTCTTGACCCCGAGCCAGACCGCGATCGCGCCCATCAGCAGGCCGATCAGGATCGAGCCGATGGCGTCGAACAGCGGGTTGCCGGTGAGGTGGGCCAGGCCGATGCAGGCCAGCGCGATGAGCACGCCGAGGCAGGCGACCGCGTCCTCGAGCAGCACCGCGATCGCCGAGGGGTCGGTGGCGCTGCGCATGTACTGGCGCAGGCTCTGCTGCCCCTTCTGCGCCCACACCGCCTTGGCGGCCAGGTAGAAGACCACGCCGTCGACCAGCAGGCTGACGACCAGCACGATGAAGCTGAGGGCGCTGAGCTCCAGCTCCGGCGGGTGCAGCAGGATGTGGATGCCGTGGTAGACGGTGACGCCGCAGCCGAAGATGAAGATGCCGACCGCCGACAGCAGCGCGAACAGGAAGCGCTCGCCGCCGTATCCGTAGGGGTAGCGCCGATCCTCGGGTTTCAGCGAGCGCTTGAGGCCGAGGTAGAGCAGGGCCTGGTTGGCGGCGTCGGCGGCGGAGTGGATCGCCTCCGACAGCATCGAGCCCGAGCCGGAGACCAGGAAGGCCCCGAATTTCGCCACCGTCAGGAAGCTGTTCCCGACGACGGCGGCGAGGACGGCGGTCTTGGAGCTGGCGGCCATGGGCGACGGCGGCGCGCGGCGGGGCGGCGGCGGCCGCCCCCGCGGCACCTACTCGTAGGAATAGAAACCCTCGCCGCTCTTGCGGCCCAGCTTGCCGGCCTCGACCAGGCGGCGCAGCATCGGGCAGCAGCGGTACTTCGGGTCGCCGAGGCCCTCGTGCAGCACGTCGAGGATGTTGACGCAGATGTCCAGGCCGATGAAGTCGGCCAGGGTCAGCGGCCCCATCGGGAAGTTGCAGCCGAACTTCATGGTGGTGTCGATGGCCTCGCGGGTGCCGACGCCCTCCATCAGGGCGAAGGCGGCCTCGTTGATCATCGGCATCAGGATGCGGTTGGCGATGAAGCCGGGGTAGTCCTCGGCGATGCCGACGACCTTGCCCAGGCCCTCGCTCCAGGCGACGGTCTTCTCGAGCGTCTCGTCGCTGGTGCGCTCACCGCGGATGATCTCGACCAGCTTCATCAGCGGCACCGGGTTCATGAAGTGCATGCCGATGACCTGCTCCGGCCGCTTGGTCGCCGTGGCGATGCGGGTGATCGAGATCGAGCTGGTGTTCGAGGCCAGCACCGCGTGCGCCGGCGCCGCGGCGTCGAGCTTCTCGAAGATCTCCTTCTTGACCGCCTCGTTCTCGAACACGGCCTCGACCACCAGGTCGGCGTTGGCGGCGGCGGCCGCCATGTCGGTGGAGGTCGAGACCCGCGCCAGGATCTCGTCGACCTGCTCCTGGGTCATCTTCTCCTTCTTGACGAAGC
>CAZXTO010000189.1:0-6986 GCA_964643675.1 uncultured Planctomycetales bacterium | reverse complement strand
GCCAAGATGTCGAAGTCCCTGCGCAACGTCATCAACCCGGACGACGTCGTCAGCGAGTACGGCGCCGACACCCTGCGCCTCTACGAGGCCTTCATGGGTCCGGTGACCGCCAGCGCGCCGTGGAACCCGCGCGACCTGCCGGGCGTGCACCGCTTCCTGCAGCGGGTGTGGCGCCTCTACGACGCCGGGGTGGGGGAGACCGCCGACCCCGAGGTCGAGCGCGCCCTGCACCGCTGCATCGCCAAGGTCGGGGACGACCTGGAGCAGCTCGGCTTCAACACCGCCCTGGCGGCGATGATGGAGTTCGTCAACCTGGCGACCAAGAAGGAGGCCCGGCTGAGCGCCGACCAGGCCGAGCGCTTCGCGGTCCTGCTCGAGCCCTTCGCGCCGCACCTGGCCGAAGAGCTGGCCGCCGGACTGGGCCGCAGCGATTCCCTCGCCTCGGCCCCGTGGCCGGCCTTCGACCCGGCGCTGCTGGTCGAGGACACGGTCGAGGTGCCGGTGCAGATCAACGGCAAGATCCGGGCCCGGATCCAGGTCGCGGCCGACGCCGCCCGCGAGGACATGGAGGCCGCCGCCCGGGAAGCGGCCGCCGCCCACCTGGAGGGCGCGGAGCTGCGCAAGGTGATCGTCGTCCCGGGCCAGCGGCCGATGGTGAATTTCGTGGTCGGCTGAAAAGGGAAATCCCTACAGGACCGGGGCTTTCCTGGTCGATGGGTGGGGAGCCTGGCCGGGCCTGGAGCGATCCGGTCCCGGCCAGCCTCCTGAGTCGCATCCCCCTTCGGCCCACCCATGCCCCGCTCGTCCCCGCCCCGTCCGTCCGGCCCGTCCACCGGAGCCCCGCTCCCGTTCCCGCGTAGCCCCTGGCCCCGCCGAGCGGCCTGTCGTGCCTGATTACCCGGCGAGGAACCGACGAGGCATCGTGATGACGGATTCCCACCACGGGGGCGGCTCCGAGGGCCGGATCCAGGACCTGGAGCAACAGCTCGAGCGCCTGGAGCGCAGCAACCGCAACCTGCTGGCCCGCCTGGAGCGCAACGGCGACCTGGCCGAGGCCCCGGGCACCGAGGCCCAGCTGGCCACCAGCCAGCTCGAGCAGCGCCTGCACGAGCGGGCCGAGGAGCTGGCCCTGGCGCTGCAGGACGTGGAGCGCACCAACCGCGAACTGCACAAGGCCAAGGACGAGGCCGAAGCCGCCAACCACGCCAAGTCGGAGTTCCTGGCCAACATGAGCCACGAGATCCGCACCCCGATGAACGGGGTGGTCGGCATGACCGACCTGCTGCTGCGGACCGAGCTCGGCCTGGAGCAGCGCGAGTTCGCCAAGACCATCGCCTCGTCGGCGCGGATGCTGCTGAACATCATCAACGACATCCTCGACTTCTCGAAGGTCGAGGCCGGCAAGATGGAGCTGGAGGCGATCGACTTCGACCCGCGCGTGGCGGTCGAAGAGGTGCTCGACCTGCTGGCCGAGAACGGCCACGGCAAGGGCCTGGAGCTGGCCTGCGACTTCAGCGAGGACCTGCCGCACTGGATCTCGGGCGACCCCGGACGGCTGCGGCAGATCATCACCAACCTGGTCGGCAACGCGATCAAGTTCAGCCACGAGGGCGAGGTGGTGGTGCGCGCCGAGGCCCTCGAGCAGGACGCCGAGGGCTGGATGCTGCGCTTCTCGGTCCGCGACACCGGCATCGGCATCCCCGACAAGTCGCTCGCGACCTTGTTCGACAGCTTCGCCCAGGCCGACAACTCGACCACCCGCAAGTACGGCGGCACCGGTCTCGGGCTCGCCATCTGCAAGCGCCTGGTCGCCCTGATGGGGGGCGAGATCCAGGTCCAGACCCAACTCGGCCAGGGCAGCACCTTCACCTTCACGGTGCGCGTGGGCCTGCCCAGCGGCCCGCCGCAGGAGGCGCCGGTGCAGAAGGTCACCGAGCTGGTCGGCAAGCGGCTGCTCCACGTCGAGACCAACCAGGCCTGCCGCAGCATCCACGACCGCCTGCTGCGCTCCTGGGGTCTGAAGGTGGACAGCGCCGCCGACGCCCAGACCGCCCACGACCTCGCCACCGCGGCGGTGCGCGCCGGCCGGCCCTACGCGCTGGTCCTGGCCGACCTCGACCTCGGCGACGAGGACGGCATCCGCCTGGTGCAGGAGCTGCGCCAGAGGGACGAGCTGCGCCAGCTCGGCGCCCTGCTGCTGAGCTCGGTCTCGGCCCGCTACAGCCAGGACCGCGCCGACGAGGCGGGCATCGAACAGCTGATGACGAAGCCGGTGCGCTCCTATCAGCTCAAGCAGACCCTGTTGCGCATGGTCCGTGAAGCCGGCGAGGGGGAGGATGGGGCCCCCGCGTCCGGCGCCTCCGCCGCGGAGTCCGAGGCCGCCTCGGCGGCCGCCGCGCGCGGCCACCTGCTCGTGGTCGACGACAACCGCGTCAACCAGAAGGTGGCCTCGGGCTTCCTGCGGCGGATGGGCTACAGCTTCGACCTGGCCAGCAACGGCCGCGAGGCGCTCGAAGCGCTCGACCGCGGCACCGTCTACGACGCCGTGCTGATGGACTGCCAGATGCCGGAGATGGACGGCTACGCCGCCACCGCCGCCATCCGCAAGCGCAACGACGCCTGCCGCGAGCTGACCGTGATCGCGATGACCGCCCACGCCATGCAGGGTGACCGCCAGCAGTGCATCGACGCCGGCATGGACGACTACGTGTCCAAGCCGATCTGCGCCGACCAGCTCCAAGCGGTCCTCGACCGCTGGTTGGAGCAGGAGCCGGCCTAGCCCCGCGCTCCCCCCGAGCTCCGGCGCCTTCCCCGGCCCGGCCATCGCCGCCCATCCCTGGAGAGGGACCGTTGGTCCTTGCGGCGAGACCGGATGCGGCGCCGGAGCTCGATCCCTCCCCGCAAATGGCGGCGGCCCGGTGGGCGGGGCGGTGGCGGGCGGTGGAAGGCCCCCGCAGCAGGGTCCATAATGAACGGCCGCGGGCGATCGCCCGCCCCGAACATGGCCATCGACAGCCTCCGCGACTGGATCCGGGTGCTCGACGAAGCCGGCGAGCTCGTGCGCGTGAAGGCCGAGGTCGACCCGGTGCTCGAGATCTCGGCGATCATCGACCGCGTCTCCAAGGAGCGCGGCGCCCGCAACACCGCCCTGCTCTTCGAGCGCGTCAAGGGCTCGAGCATGCCGGTGTTCGCCAACGCCTTCGGCTCGCGCCGCCGCGTGGGCCTGTCGCTCGGCGGCGACATGGAGGAGCACGCCGGGCGCATCCGCGAGCTGCTCGAGCAGTCGCCGCCCGAGGGTCTGCTCGACAAGCTGAAGATGCTGCCCAAGCTCGCTCAGCTCGGCAAGCTGTTCCCGAAGAAGGTCTCGAGCGCGCCCTGCCAAGAGGTGGTGTGGGAGGGCGACCAGGTCGACTTGGCGAAAATCCCGGTGCTCACCACCTGGCCCGACGACGCCGGCCCCTTCGTCACCTTCCCGCTGTGCGTCACCAAGGACCCGGAGAGCGGCAAGCGCAACCTCGGCACCTACCGGCTGCAGGTGTTCTCGAAGAACGAGACCGGCTTCCACACCCACCTGCACAAGGACGCCCGCCGCCACCTCGGCAAGGCCGCCGCGCGCGGCGAGAAGGTGCCGGTGGCGGTGGTGATCGGCGCCGACCCGGCGACCTGCTTCGCCAGCGTGGTGCCGGCCCCGCCGGACCTGGACGAGCTCTTGATCGCCGGCTTCCTGCGCCAGAAGCCGGTGCCGCTCGTGCCCTGCAAGACCGTGCCGCTGGAGGTGCCGGCCACCGCCGAGATCGTGCTGGAAGGCTACGTCGACCCCAACGAGCTGCGCCGCGAGGGCCCCTTCGGCGACCACACCGGCTTCTACAGCCTGGCCGACGACTATCCGGTGCTGCGGGTGCACTGCGTGACCATGCGCAAGGATCCGGTCTACCACACCACCCTGGTCGGCCGGCCGCCGCAGGAGGACTGCTGGATGACCGAGGGCATCGAGCGGCTGCTCTTGCCGGTGCTGCAGAAGCAGTTCCCCGAGGTGGTGGACTACCGCATGCCCTTCGAGGGGGTGGCCCACAACCTGATGTACCTCAAGATCAAGAAGAGCTACCCCGGGCACGCCCGCAAGCTCATGAACGCGATCTGGGGGCTGGGACAGGCCATGTTCACCAAGGTGATCGTGGTCGTCGACGAGGACTGCGACATCCACGACGACGCCGACGTCGCCTGGCGGGTGCTCAACCACATCGACCCGCAGCGCGACCTCGAGTTCACCCTCGGGCCGATCGAGGTGCTCGACCACGCCAGCCGCGCCGCCTGCTACGGCTCGAAGGTCGGCATCGACGCCACCCGCAAGTGGCCCGAGGAGGGCTTCACGCGCGACTGGCCGGACGAGATCACGATGGCGCCGGAGGTCGAGCGGAAGCTCGACGCGCGCTGGACGGAGTACGGCTTCTAGGCCCGCATGGCCGAGGTCGCCTTCCGCGGACCGCGCCGGCTGAAGCCGTGGCAGCTCCGCTGGATGCTGAACCTGTACCCGCCCTTCCTGGCCCAGCGCATCCGAGCGGTGGCGTGCGCCCCGGACTTCCTCCACCTGCGGCTGCGGGTGAAGCGCTCGATCTGGACCCGCAACCTCAACGGCACCACCTTCGGCGGCACCCTCTACGCCGCCTGCGACCCGGTCTTCCCGCTGATGTACTGGCAGGCCCTCGGCCGCCGCGGGCTCGAGCTCCAGACCTGGACCCTGGCGGCGGAGATCGAGTTCAAGAAGCCGGCCGCGACCGCGGTCGAGCTGGACTTCCGCATCACCGAGCAGGACCTGGCCGAGGCCCAGGAGGAGCTCGAGCGGCGCGGCAAGTCGGTCCGCACGCACGCGGTCGAGGCCCGGGACCGCGACGGCGAGGTCTGCGCCCGCGCCAGCGCGGTCTCCTACCTGCGGCTGCCGCCGAGCGGGGAGCGCGGCGGCAGCGCCTTCTAGCTCCGTCGAGCCGGGCGGAGACGAGCTCCGGCCGCCACCATCTGGCCGAGGATCTACGGCGGCCCTACATTCTCCTCCAAGCTCATGCTGCAACGTCCCTCGCCCTTCCTCATCCCCGCCCTGTTGGTGGGCGCCTGCGCCCAGGCCCCCAGCCAGTCCGACACCACCGTCGACCTCGGCATCGGCGCCGGCGAACTGCAAGGCCACGTCGCCTACCTCGCCGACGACCGCCTCGAAGGCCGTCGCGCCGGCACCGGCATGGACCTCGAAGCCGCCGAGTACCTGGCGGCGCGGCTGGCCGCGGCCGGCGTGCAGCCGGCCGGTGAGCGCGGCAGCTACTTCCAGGAATTCGAGGTCGACCTCGAGCCCTCGGCGGGGGACTGCTCGCTGCGCTGGTCCGGCGGCGACTGGAGCGACGTCGGCACGGTCAAGGCCTCGTCCAGCGCCAGCGTGCGCGGCCAGCTGGTCTCGGCCGGCTACGGCCTGGTGATCGAGTCGCACGACACCAACGACTACGAGGAGTACCAGGTCGCCGGCAAGATCGCCCTGGTGCGCCGCTACACCATGTTCGGCCCCAACGCCGATCCCGCCTTCGCCTCCCTCGGCAACCTGCGCACCAAGATCAAGGGCGCGGCCGCCGCCGGAGCCGTGGCGGTGGTGCTCGGCACCCACCCCGAGGACGTCGACAAGGGCGGAGAGGCCGTCATCGACTTCGAGGACGTTCCCGGCACGATGCCGATCCCGGTGGTCACGGTCTCGCCTGAGCGCTTCGCCCAGCTCGAGCAGGCCTGCGGCGGCGACGGCGGCGTGCTCGCCGGCGAGGTCGAGCTGAGCGCGACGGTGAAGACCGGCAAGGCGATCACCCGCAACGTGCTCGGCCTGATCCCGGGCGCCACCGACGAGGTGGTCGTGATCGGCGCCCACTACGACCACCTCGGCTGGGGCGGTCAAGGCAGCCTGGCGCCGGGCGTGCACGCGATCCACAACGGGGCCGACGACAACGCCTCCGGCACCGCCGTCACCCTGGAGCTGGCCGAGCGCTTCGCCCTCGACGGCGAGAAGCGCGACCGCGGCGTGCTGGTGGCGCTGTGGGGGGCCGAGGAGATCGGCCTGCTGGGTTCGCTGCACTGGGTCGACCAGCCGACCGTGCCGCTCGACCGGGTGGCCTGCAACATCAACCTCGACATGGTCGGGCGGCTCGAGAGCGGCGGCATCACGGTCGGCTCGCACGCCACCGCGGCGGCCTTCGGGCCGGGCCTGGACCGGGCCGACGGCTGGCTGCAGCGGAACGGCGTCGAGCTGTCCCTGAACCGGACCGGCAGCGAGTCTCCCGGCGGCGGCGGCTCCGACCACATGAGCTTCCACGGGGTCCAGATCCCGGCCCTGTTCTTCTTCTCCGGCCTGCACTCCGACTACCACAAGCCCAGCGACGACCCCGAGAAGCTCGATTACGAGCGCATGGCCGGCCTGGCCGGGGCGATCGCGGCGATGACCGACGAGCTGGCCAACACCGACCGCGGCTCGCTGGCCTGGGTCAAGCCGGTGGCCGATCCGAACGCCGAGCAGCGCACCGTGACCGCGGCCCGGGTCTGGTTCGGCTCGATCCCGGACTACGCCGCCAGCCCCGAGGACGGCGGCATGCAGATCGCCGGCACCTCGCCGGGCGGCCCGGCCGAGAAGGCGGGGCTGAAGAAGGGCGACATCATCAAGAAGGTCGGCGACTTCGAGGTGGTGGACATCTACGACTTCATGGACTCGCTCGGCAGCTTCTCCAACGGCGACACCGTCGACGTGCTGATCCTGCGCGAAGGCGAGCCGATGACGGTGAAGCTGACCTTCTTCCCGCGCACCACCGGCGACTAGCCGCGAAGGCGCCGTGATCGAGCTCGACGCGACAACCGAAGACGATGCCTGGATCGATGCCAACAACAAGCTGATTGCCCGTGGCGAAGTAATGGTCGTGGGCGAGAACCTCGGCGTCTCCATCACCGAGAATGTGATAACTTCTGAAGAC
>CAZXTO010000188.1:0-6994 GCA_964643675.1 uncultured Planctomycetales bacterium | reverse complement strand
CGCCTGGCCGACGGCCGCGAGCTGCGCGCGCCCGCCGTGATCCTGACCACCGGCACCTTCCTCGAGGGCCTGCTCCACACCGGTCTGCGCACCGCCCCGGGCGGCCGCATGGGCGAAGACGGCGCCGCCCCGCTCGGCGAAGCGCTGCGCGCCCTCGGCCTGCCGACCGGTCGCCTGAAGACCGGCACCCCGCCGCGCATCGCCACCGACTCGGTCGACACCCGCGTCATGCAGGAGCAGCCCGGCGACCCGACGCCGACGCCCTTCTCCTTCCTGTCCGGCCCGATCGACCGGCCCCAGGTGTCCTGCTGGCTGACCCGCACCAACGCCCACACCCACGAGCTGGTGCGCGGCAACCTCGACCAGGCGCCGATGTACGCCGGCCGCATCGAAGGCGCCGGCCCGCGCTACTGCCCCTCGCTGGAGGACAAGGTGGTGCGCTTCGCCGACCGCGAGGCCCACACCGTCTTCCTCGAGCCGGAGGGCTACGACTCGCCGCTGCTCTACGCCAACGGCATCAGCACCAGCCTGCCGGTCGAGCTGCAGCTGGACTTCGTGCGCACCATCGAGGGCATGGAGCGGGCGCGGATCCTGCAGCCGGGCTACGCGGTCGAGTACACCTTCGTGCGGCCCGGCGCGCTGCGCCGCACGCTGGAGCTGCGCGACTTCCCCGGCCTCTACCTGGCCGGCCAGATCTGCGGCACCAGCGGTTACGAGGAGGCCGGCGCCCAGGGCCTGATGGCTGGCTACAACGCCGCGCTCAAGCTGCGCGACGACGCGCCCTTCGTGCTCGGTCGCCACGAGGCCTACACCGGGGTGCTGATCGACGATTTGGTGGTCAGCGATCCGCACGAGCCCTACCGCATGTTCACCAGCCGGGCCGAGCACCGGCTACTGCTGCGCCACGACACCGCCGACCGCCGCCTGACGCCGCGCGCGCAGGCCATCGGCGGGGTGAGCGCCGAGCGACACGAGCGCTGGCAGCGGAAGGAGGCGCGGCTGCGTTCGGCGCGCGAACGCCTGGCCGCGACGCCCGATCCCTCCTTCGTGTCGGAGCACGGCCGCCGCCGCAGCCTGCTCGACCGCCTGCGCCAGCAGCAGGAGGGCGCTTTGACCGCGCTGCTCGAGGGCGCGCCCGAGCTCCGCGAGCTGTGCGCGAGCGAGGACGAGTGGGCCACCCTCGAGGCCGACGTGCGCTACGAAGGCTACGTGCAACGCCAGCAGGACTGGGTCGACCGGGCGGCCGAGCGCGAGGCGACCGCGCTGCCCGAAGAGCTCGACTTCCGCGCCGTGCGCGGCCTCCGGAAGGAGGCGGTCGAGAGCCTCGAGAGCTTCCGCCCCGAGACCCTCGGCCACGCCAGCCGACTGGCCGGGATCAGCCCCGCCGACCTCGCCCTGCTCGAGGTCGCCTGCCGCCGGCTGGCGGAGGCCTGAGCCCCGGTGGCCTGGCGCTGGCTGCGGGCGGTGCTGCTGCTGCCGGGGGTGGTGCTGGTCGCCATCCCGGCGGCCGTCCTGATCGCGGCGGGGGACTGGCCCCCGACCGCACCCGCGTGGCGCGCGCCGCTGACCTGGGCCGGCCTGGCGATCGCCCTCCCTGGTCTGGGGCTGGCACTGTGGACCACCCTGCTGTTCGGCCGCCACGGGGAGGGCACCGCGGCGCCATGGGATCCGCCCACCCGCCTGGTCGTGCGCGGTCCCTACCGCCACGTCCGCAACCCGATGATCAGCGGCGTCTGCGCCCTGCTGCTGGCCGAGGCGCTGCTGCTCGCCTCGCCGCCGCTGGCGATTTGGTTCCTCCTGTTCGTGCTCGGCAACGCCGTCTACCTGCCGCGGGTGGAGGAGCCCGGCCTGCTGCGCCGCTTCGGCGAGGACTACGCCGAGTACCGCCGCAGGGTGCCGCGCTGGATTCCCCGCGTGCGGCCGTGGTCGCCGCGCGGCTGAGCAGGTCGCCGCGGGGGGAGGCGGCGCCGGATATGCTCGCGGCATGAGCCTGCTCCTCCTCGCGCTGCTCGCCGCCCAGGAACCGGCTGCGCCGGTGCTCGGCCCGCCGCAGCGCATCCTCGCCAGCGGGGAAGCGATCACGGCCGTCACCGGTCACGCCGCGCCCTTCGTCTATGACTTCGATCGCGACGGCAAGAAGGACCTCGTGGTTGGGGAATTCGGCGACCAGGAGACGCGTGGCCGGGCACGCATCTACCTCAACCAGGGCAGCAACGCGGCGCCGCGCTTCGAGGACTTCTTCTACTTGAAGGCGGCCGGGGAGTTCGCCGAGGTGCCGAGTTCGTGATGCATCGGCTTCGATCCGCAGTTCGTGGATCTGGACGGTGACGGCTGGGACGAGGTGATCTCGGGGCAGTACAGCCCGGGGCTGGTGAACCTCTGGCGCGGCGTGGAGGGCGGCTTCGGCGCCCACTCCTACCTGCCGGAGGCGACCTTCGGCGAAGGGGTGGACCTGTCCGAGTTGGGCTTCTCCGACACGCCGATGGAGACCTGGATGGCGACCGCCAACTTCGCCGACTGGGACGGCGACGGCGACTTCGACATGATCGTCGGCGACGTCAAGGGCGGAGTGTCGCTGTGCCTCAACGAGGGGAGCCCCACCGAGCCGCGCTTCGGCGCGCGGAAGGCCTTGCAGGTGGGGGAGTCGCCGATGAAGGCCGCCGGCAAGAGCGACCCGCTGCCGGTCGACTGGGACGGCGACGGCCGGCTCGACATCCTGTGCGGCACCGAGGCGGGGGACGTGTTCTTCTACCGCCGCCTGGCGGACGGAGGCTTCGCGTCGCCGGTGTCGGCGCTCAGCGGCGCCGCCCGAGAACCGGACTTCCGCGCCACCAACGCCGCCATGGCGGAAGAGGGCCTGGAACTCGGCTTCCGCACCCGGGTGGCGGTCGACGACTGGAACGAGGACGGGCTGCTCGACCTGCTGGTCGGCAACGTGTTCCAGGACGCGGAGGAGCGCACCCAGGGCCACGTGTTCGTGTTCCTGCGCCAGGCGGAGGCGGCGCCGGATCCGCTCGCGCGGGCGCGGGAGATCGCCAAGGCCGCGCCGCCGCCGGAGGTCTCCGGCCGCGCCCCGATCGGCTTCCATGCGCTGCTGGTGCCCGACGCCGGCGACCCGACCCGCGGCACCGTGGTGGTGCGCGCCAAGCTGGCCGCCGGCTGGCACCTGTACGCCGCGCTGCCGGAGGGCTCGGCCTACCAGGCCACCGAGCTGGAGCTCCGGCTCGCGGACGGGGTGGAGGCGATCGGTGCCTGGCAGCTGCCGCCCGCCCGACCCAAGGAACTCGGGTCCCGCATGCGACTCTGGACTGGCGACCGCCTGTTCCTGCACCGGGTGCGCGGCGCGGAGGAGCTGGTCGATGGAGCCAGCATCGCGGTCCTTCGCTACCAGGTCTGTAACGAGGACCTGTGCTTCCCGGTGGCCACGGTGAAACTCCCGCTCACGATTCCCGGGTCCTGATCAATCCAGCCGGTGGGCGGCGAGATCGAGGATCCGCTCCCGCACCACCGGACTCAGCTCGAGCCCCGGAAGGAGCTCTACCGAGAGCAGTCGGAGCTCCTCATCGGTCAAGAGTCGCGAGAGTTTCTCCACACTCTCTCCGATCTGCGAGGAGGCGAACGAGCCGGCGTCCCGGAGGAAGCCGCCGCGATCCTCCTGGAGGCAGCTGAGCGCCAGACTTCGGGTCGCGGCATCCGGCGCGCCGGCGAGCGCGGTCCAGGCCTGAACACGGACCAGCGGGTTCCAGGCCCGGTCCAGGACCCTCAGATACCCATCGGCGGACGCTGCCCGACCTCCTTGGAGGTGGGCGCTCGACAAGGCAGAGATCAGGTAGCTTTGATCCATGGAGGTCGAACGAACCTCATCTGCGATCGGACTCTTGTACCCCGCACGTTCTGCTTCCAGCGTGCGCGCTGCTCCAGAGGAAGGGCCGGGCGACCGCTCGATCTCGAGCAGCAAGGCGGACTCGACCAGCTGGACCTCCCGATAGGCCAGGGCCTGCCAGCCTCCGGACAGCAACCCTTGATCGCGGAAGTTGTCCTGGAGCAAGAGCAGCTGCGCTGCAGCGCGTTCCGGCGGCAGCTGCTCGCCGATCCACTTCGCCACCCCTCGCTGATCCGACGAGGGCAGGTCCGCGAAACAGCGGACCAAGCCTCCCTCTGCCACCGGATCACCTGCCTCCAGCAGCAGCCGAAGCGCCAGGCCGCGAACCCTGGGCAACGGGTCCTCCAAGCGCGCCAGGACGGGTTCGGCCTGCCCGAGCTCGAGATGGCTGCGGAGCAGGTCCTCCAGGACGACCAGGTAGCGCTGGGAGGCTTGCCGGCCGCCCGCCTGCAGCGGTTCCCGGGTCGACTCGACGATGGCCTCGAAGGAAGGGTCCAGGTACCGCTGCCCCTTCCAGGTCCAAAAGACGATCGTTCCCGAGGCCGGGTGCGTCGAGCCCGCGATGAGCGCCCGCCTCAAGAACTCCCGGCGGCTCATCCCGGGGGCGGGGTCTCGCTGCTCCCAGCCTTCGATCACTCCCCGCATGAGCTGGACCCACGGACGGTGGCCGCGGTCGCGAGGGATGTCCCCGGCCTCGAGTCGCTCGAGCAGCCAAGGGATGAGATCGGGACGAGGCAGGTTGGCCTCGAGCACGCCGAGACGATCGGCCCGACTGCCGTGGAGCAGGCGGACGACCGCGGGCCAGGGGAGGAAGCCCGCTTCCGAGGGGTTCGGTTCAGGGAGCCCCTCGCGCCGTCCCTCCGTGGATTCCATCGAGAACCCTTCGGGGTGAGGCGCTCCCGCAACCGTGACGACTTCGCCCGACCGGGCCGCCGCGGCCGGCCCCAGCCCATCACCGAGGAGGAACACGGTCCCGGCGATCAGGAATCCGATCAGCAGGATCCCGAGCGAAAAACGTGACATGGAGAAAAGCCCAAGCAGGGTCTTGGCGGCGGTAGAACCGAGTCTACTCGAATTCGACCGCCCCCGAGCCTCCGGCCTGCGCCTCATGCCCGATCCCAACCCGACCCGCCGTTCCTTCCTCCGCACCGCCGGCGCCGCTGGCTTCGGCCTCGCCTCCTGCAGCCTGCCGGGCATGGCCCGCTTCAGCCCGATGCAGCAGCTCAACGTGCTGTCGATCGGGGTCGTCGGCAGCATCGGCGCCGCCGACCGCAAGCAGGTCGCGGCCCACCCGGCGGTGCGCATCGCCGGCCTGTGCGACGTCGACGACGGCTACCTGGCCCAGGCCGCCGCGGACCACCCCGACGCCTTCACCTGCAAGGACTACCGCCAGGCCTTCGCCGAACGCGCCGACGAGTTCGACGCCGTCATCGTGTCGACGCCCGACCACAGCCACGCGACGATCATGCTGACCGCGCTGGCGCACGGGAAGCACGTCTACGGCCAGAAGCCGCTGGTGCAGCAGCTCGAGGAGCTGGTCCTGATCGACGAGGCGATGAAGGCGCGGCCGGGCCTGGTTACCCAGGTCGGCAACCAGCGCATGGTCTACGCCGGCCGCCGCGCCGCGGTCGAGGTGCTGCGCTCCGGCGTGCTCGGCAAGGCGGTCGAGGCCTACGCCTGGACCGGCGCGCCCAACGACACCCACTACTTCAACCTGCACCGCAAGCTGTCCGAGCCGACGGCGCCGCCGGAGGGTCTGGACTGGGATCTTTGGCTCGGTCCCTGCGCCGAGGCGCCCTTCCGCGACCTGCTGATCCCGCTGAAGTGGCGCTCGTGGTGGGACTACGGCACCGGCGGCCTGGGCGACTGGGGCGTGCACGTGATGGACGTGATCTTCTTCGGCTACGACGAGCTGCAGTCGCCGATGGCGGTGATCACGCACTGCCCGGACGCGGCCAACGAGTTCCATCCCTACCCGTGCCAGTCCACCCTGACCTACGCGGTCGATTCGCCCCGCTTCGCCCGCAAGTTCTTCCCGGTCCACTACCGCGACCAGAACCAGGCGCCGTCGCGGGCGGCGCTGGGGCTGCCGGCCGGCCCCTGGCCCGACGCCAACATGACGGTAGTGGTCTGCGAGGGAGGCGTGCTGTCGCTGACCGCCGGCGGCAAGCTCACGATCTGGCGCGACGGCCAGGCCACCGACGGCCTGACCCTGCCCGGCCTGCCGGACTTCCCCGAGCTCAATCACTGGCACGCCTGGGTCGACAACATCGTCGGCAAGGACACCGAGCTGCGCACCCCCTTCCGCGACGGCGTGCGCATCACCGAGGCCGCGCTGCTGGCGGTCAAGGCCGCCCGCTACCCCGGCACCGAGCTGGCCTGGGACCGCGCCGGCCTGCGCTTCCCCAACCACGAGGAGGCGACGAAGACGATCGTCCGCCGCGCCTACCGCGAGGGCTTCGCGCCGCCGGCGGTCACCTGATGGCCCGCGGCCTCCCGCTGCGCTCCTTCCTTCCCGCGCTCGTCCTGATCCTGGTCCCTCCCTCCGGCCAGGCGCAGGAGGCGACCACGCCCGATCCGGCCACCGTGCTCTGGTACCGGCAGCCGGCGGAGCGCTGGCGCGACGCCCTGCCGGTCGGCAACGGCCGGCTCGGCGCGATGGTCTTCGGCGGCACCGAGGAGGAGCGGATCCAGCTCAACGAGGACACGCTGTGGAGCGGCGGGCCCTACTCGCAGGTCCGTCCCGGCGGCGCCGCCCACCTGGCCGCGATCCAGGAGGCGATCTTCGCCGGCGACTACCGCCGCGGCCACGAGCTCTTCGGCCGCTATCTGATGGGCTCGCCGGTCGAGCAGCAGAAGTACCAGTCCCTCGGCGACCTGATCCTGCACCTCCCGGACGGCGGCGAGGTCGAGGACTACCGCCACCAGCTCGAGCTCGACCGGGCGGTCGTGACCACCCGCTACCGGCGCGACGGCGTCGAGTACCGCCGCGAGGTCTTCGTCAGCCCGGTCGACCAGCTGCTCGTGATCCGCCTGAGCGCCGACCAGCCCGGCCAGATCTCCTTCCGCGCCGAGCTGCGCGGGGTGCGCAACCAGGCCCACTCGAACTAC
>CAZXTO010000187.1:0-7064 GCA_964643675.1 uncultured Planctomycetales bacterium | reverse complement strand
GTCTGACCCCGATTTCGCGCCGGGGGCTTCGTGGCCGCTGAGGCGGACGTAGTCGCGATAGCCGCCGTGCCAGACCTGGCCGGCGCCGTCCTCGAGCTCGAGCACCTTGGTGGCGACCGCCTCGAGGAAGTGGCGGTCGTGGCTGACGAAGATCATGGTGCCGTGGTAGCTGGCCAGGGCGTCGATCAGGGCCTGCCGCGACTCGACGTCGAGGTGGTTGGTGGGCTCGTCCAGGATCAGGAAGTTCGGCGGGTCGTAGAGCATCCTGGCCAGCACCAGCCGGGCCTTCTCGCCGCCGGACAGCCAGCTCGTGCTCTTGTCCAGGTCGTGCTCGTCGAAGCCGAAACCGGCCAGGCACTTGCGCAGCGAACCGATCGCGGCGGCCGGGAACTCGGCGGTCATGGTGCCGAGCACGGTCTGCTCCGGCACAAGCAGCTCGGTGGTGTGCTGAGCGAAATACCCCGTGGTGAGGGAGGCGCCGATCTTGCACTCGCCGTC
Organism: uncultured Planctomycetales bacterium; assembly: GCA_964643675.1. Classification (GTDB taxonomy): domain Bacteria; phylum Planctomycetota; class UBA1135; order UBA1135; family UBA1135; genus J029. Next base: position 6,566 of record CAZXTO010000187.1, on the reverse strand, counting down.
GTCGGCCTCGAGCTCGCCGCGGATGATCCGCAGCAGGGTGGTCTTGCCGGCCCCGTTCACCCCCATCACCGCCCAGCGCTCGCCGCGCCGCAGGTGACAGTGCAGGTCGAGGAAGACCAGGTGCTCGCCGAAGGCCTTGCCGACCCCGCGCGCCACGAAAACGTCGTCGCCCGAACGCGGCACCTCGGGGATCCGGAACACCACCTTCTTGCGGCGGCTGCGCGGCGGCTCCAGCTTGTCCAGCTTCTCGAGCCGCTTCAGCCGGCTCTGGGCCTGCCCGGCCGACCGCGCCTTGGCCCGGAAGCTGTTGATCCACTTCATCTCGCGATCGATGTGGGCCTGCTGCTTCTCGTAGGCGGCGTTGCGCTGGGTGTCCTCCAGCGCCCGCTGCTCGAGGTAGAAGTCGTAGTCGCCGGGGAACACCCGCAGCCGCCCCTCGTCGATCTCGACGATCCGGTCCACCACCCGGTTCATGAACTCGTGATCGTGGCAGGTCATGATCACGGTGCCGCGGTAACCGGCGATGAAGCTCTCCAACCACAGGATCGACTCCAGGTCGAGGTGGTTGGTCGGCTCGTCCAGCAGCAGCACGTCGGGCTGCTGGATCAGGATGCCGGCCAGCGCCACGCGCATCTTCCAGCCGCCCGACAGCAGCCCGACGTCCCCCTCCATGCGCTCACCGCTGAATCCCAGGCCGGCCAGCACCTCGCGCGCCCGCGGCTCGAGGTCGTAGCCGCCCAGGGTCTGGAACTCGGTCTGCAGCTCGCTGTAGCGGGCCAGGATCCGGTCCATGTCGTCGGCCTTGGACGGGTCGGAGAGGTCGTGCTCCAGCTCCTCGAGCACCCCGCGCAGCTCCGCCACCCGCCCGGCGCAACGCACCGCCTGCTCGACCGCGCTGCAGCCGGCCATCTCCCCCACCTTCTGGTCGAAATAGCCGAGCCGGGTGCCGCTCGGCAGACCGATGTCGCCGGCCTCCTGCTTCTCGAGCCCGCAAATGAGCCGGAACAGGGTCGATTTGCCGCTGCCGTTGGGGCCGATCAGGCCGACCTTCCAGCCGTCCTCGACCTTCAGGCCGGCCTCCCGGAACAAGATCTGGGAGCCGTAGCGGTAGTCGAGGCCGGTGATGCTGATCATGGTGACGCCAGGCGGAAGCGGGCATTGTCGCGCCGCGCCGCCGCGGCGGGAAGAGCGCCCGTCGGAGCCGGCCGGAAAGGCCCCCTTCGCCCTCCCGGAGCCCCCCCGCGACGGGCTAAGATGCGGCCTCCCCTGACCCTCGAAAATGACCGAAATCTCACACGTCCACGCCCGCGAGATCCTGGACTCCCGCGGCAACCCCACCCTCGAAGTCGAAGTCGCCGTGGTCAACGGCTTCAGCGGCCGCGCCGCGGTCCCCTCCGGCGCCTCGACCGGCCAGCACGAGGCCATCGAGCTGCGCGACGGCGACGCCCGCTATCTGGGCAAGGGCGTCCAGCAGGCGGTCCACAACGTCAATGAGATCCTCGGTCCGAAGCTGCTCGGCATGGACGCCGACCAGCAGGAGGAGGTCGACCGCGCCCTGCTCGAGCTGGACGGCTCCGACGACAAGTCCGGCCTGGGCGCCAACGCCCTGCTGGGCATCTCGCTAGCGGTCGCCCACACCGCCGCCAACGACGCCGAGCTGCCGCTGTTCCGCTACCTCGGCGGCGCCGGCGCCAACCGCCTGCCGGTGCCGATGATGAACGTGCTGAACGGCGGCGCCCACGCCGACAACAACGTCGACTTCCAGGAGTTCATGGTGCAGCCCTGGGGCGCGCCGAACTTCACCGAGGCCCTGCGCTGGTGCGCCGAGACCTACCACGCCCTCAAGGCGCTGCTGAAGAGCAAGGGCTACTCGACCGCGATCGGCGACGAGGGCGGCTTCGCCCCCGACCTGAAGAGCAACGAGGAGGCGGTCGAGCTGCTGCTCGAGGCGATCGAGAAGGCCGGCCTGAAGCACGGCCCCAAGGAGATGGCGCTGGCCCTGGACGTGGCCGCCACCGAGATCTTCGACGACGGCCTCTACACCTTCGACGGCAAGGCGGTGGCCGCCGAGCAGCTGATCGGCGTCTACCAGGACTGGTGCGGCAAGTACCCGATCGTGTCGATCGAGGACGGCCTCGACGAGGACGACTGGGAGGGCTGGGCCGCCCTCACCGAGGCGCTCGGCGACGACATCCAGCTGGTCGGCGACGACCTCTTCGTCACCAACCCCGACCGGCTGCTGCGCGGGATCCAGAACGGCCAGGCCAATTCGATCCTGATCAAGGTCAACCAGATCGGCACCCTGACCGAGACCCTGCGCACCATCGACATGGCGCGCGACGCCAACTTCCGCGCCGTGATCAGCCACCGCTCGGGCGAGACCGAGGACACCACCATCGCCGACCTGGCCGTGGCGGTCGGCGCCGGCCAGATCAAGACCGGCGCGCCCTGCCGCAGCGACCGCGTCGCCAAGTACAACCAGCTGCTCCGGATCGAGGAGTGGCTGGGCGAATCCGCCCGTTACGGCGAGGCCCTGCCCCTGTGATCCGCCGCCGCGCCGCCGCCCGCCAGCGCCTCACCGAGGTCCTGCTGTGGGCGGCGGTCGCGCTGTGCGGCGTCTTCGTGCTGGTCCCGGCCGCCGCCGAGCTGCTGCGTTCGCAGCGCCTCGAGGCCGAGGAGGCCGAACGGGACGAGGAGGCGCGGGAGCTGGCCGAGCAGGCCGAACGCGAGCTCGACTGGGTCGTGAACGACCCCCTGACCGACCGCAGAGTTCGGGAAACGGAGGCTCGTGACCTCCGTAACTACCGGGCGCAGAAGGAAGCAGCTTCCCATGACGAGTGAACCCATCCCCGCCGACGACGCCGCCGCAGCGCGGTTCTTCTCCGAAGCCTTCGGCCGCCTCAAGGAGCAGGTCGGCCGCGCCATCGTCGGCCAGGAGGCCGTGCTCGAGGAGCTGATGCTGACGGTCGCCGCCCGCGGCCACGCGATCCTGGTCGGCGTGCCAGGCCTGGCCAAGACCCTGATGGTCTCGAGCTTCGCCCGCGCCCTCGACCTGGACTTCCGCCGGATCCAGTTCACGCCCGACCTGATGCCGGCCGACATCACCGGCGCCGAGGTCCTCCACAGCGACCCCCGCAGCGGCGAGCGCAGCTTCAAGTTCAGCCGCGGGCCGATCTTCGGCAACATCGTGCTGGCCGACGAGATCAACCGCACGCCGCCCAAGACCCAGGCGGCGCTGCTCGAGGCGATGCAGGAGCGTCAGGTCACCGCCGGCGGCCAGCGCTACCCGCTGCCCGAGCCCTTCTTCGTGCTCGCGACCCAGAACCCGATCGAGCAGGAGGGCACCTTCCCGCTGCCCGAAGCGGCCCTGGACCGCTTCCTGTTCCTGATCCGGGTCGAGTACCCCGACGCCGCCGAGGAGGCCGAGATCCTGCGCCGCACCACCGGCGCGGTCGAGGAGGCCATCGAGCCGGTGCTCGACGCCGAACAGCTGGTGCGGCTGCAGCAGCTGGTGCGGGCGGTGCCCGCCGCCGACTCGGTGCTCGACTACGCCGTCGCGCTGGCCCGCGCCTCGCGCCCGGCCGACCCGAGCGCGCCCGGCTTCATCCAGCAGTGGGTCACCTGGGGCGCCGGCCCGCGCGCCAGCCAGAACATGGTGCTGGCGGCCAAGGCGCGCGCCCTGCTCAACGGCGCCTTCCACGTCTCGGCCGACGACGTGCGCGCGGTCGCCCCCTCGGTGCTGCGGCACCGCGTGCTCACCAACTTCGCCGCCGAGGCGGAGGGCATCCAGCCGGACGACGTCGTCGCCCGCCTCCTGGACACGGTCGAGGCCAACCGCAGCGCCCTGGACGGGGAGCGTGCAGCAGGCATCGGATCCTAAGCTGCTGGCGCGCCTGGCCCGGCTCGAGCTGCGCGCTCGGACCGCGGTCGAGGGCCTGATGGGCGGTCGCCACGTCTCGCCGCGGCGCGGGTCGGGCTCGACCTTCGCCGAACACCGCGAGTACGTGCCCGGCGACGAACTGCGCCACATCGACTGGAAGCTGATGGCGCGCAGCGACCGCCCCTTCGTGCGGCGCTACGAGGAGGAGACCCGCCTCACCGGCTACCTGGTGCTGGACGGTTCGGCCTCGATGGCCTTCGGCAGCCTCGATTGGAGCAAGCACGACTACGCGGTCTGGATGACCGCCGCCCTGGCCCGGCTGCTCGAGCTGCAGAGCGACCGCTTCGGCCTGGCCGTGACCGGCGGCGGTGAGGTCCGCGAGTGGATCCCGCCGCGCGGCGGGGAGGCCCACTTCCGCGCCTCCCTCGAGGCCCTCGAGGCGGCCGAGCCGGAGGGCGCCGGCGAACCCGCCGAGGCGCTGCTGGCCACCGCCAGCCGCTTCCAGCGGCGCGGCCTGGTGGTCTGGATCAGCGACTGCCTGGGCGAGCCCGAGGCCGCCTCGCGCGCCGCCGCCCGACTGCGCCTGGCCGGCCACGACCTGCTGGTGCTGCGGGTGCTCGACCCGGCCGAGATCGACTTCCCCTACGGCCGCAACACCCGCTTCGACCCGCTCGAGGCCGGCGAGGCCCTGCGGCTGGATCCGCGCGCGGTGCGCCAGGCCTACCTCGACGAGTTCGAGGAGCACGGCGCGGCCCTGCGCCGCGGCTTGCGCAGCCTCGGCGCCGAGTTCCGGCGCATGCCCAGCCACGAGCCGCTCGAGGCCGGCCTGGTCGAGTTCCTGTCGCGGCGCGCCGCGCGGCTGCGGAGGGCCGGACGATGAACTTCCTGCGGCCGGAGTTCCTGTGGGCGCTGCCGCTGGTCGGCCTGCCGGTGCTGATCCACCTGCTCAACCGCCAGCGCTTCGTCCGGGTCGACTTCGCCGCGATGGAGTTCCTGCAGCGGGCCCTGCGCCGCACCCGCCGCCGGCTGTTCCTCGAGGACCTGCTGCTGCTGATGCTGCGCACCCTGGCGGTGCTGCTGCTGATCCTGGCCCTGGCCCGCCCCGGGGTGGACCCCGGCTCCCTGCTGGCCGGCCGCCCCGCCCAGGGCGAGATCGTGGTGCTCGACGCCTCGATGTCGATGGACCACCGCGCCGACGGCGCCAGCGCCTTCGAACGCGCCACCCAGGCCGCCTTCGAGCGGCTGACCGGGCTCGACGCCGCCCGCGGCGACCAGGCCGCCCTGATCCGCGCCGGCGCCGGCGCGGACCGTCTCGCCGTCGGCGACCCGCTCGAGGTCCGGAGCACGCTCGAGGAGCTGGCCAGCCCCGACGCCGCCGCGGCCGACCTGCGGGCGGCGCTCTCGGTGGCCCGTCAGACCGCCCTCGGCCTGGCCGAGGACGGCTGCGAGGAGATCCGGATCACCCTCTGGACCGACTTCCAGGCCACCAACTGGGACCTGGAGGACCCGGCCCTGCTCGACACCCTGCGCGGCATCGTCACCGACGGCCGCGGCCTCGAGTTGCTCGACAGCGGCGCCCCCGAGCGCCCCAACCTGGCGGTGGAGTCGGTCGAGCTGGAGCCGGCCGAGATCACCCCCGGCGACTCGACCCTGGTCAGCGCCCGGATCCGCTCCTACGAGCCGCGCGACCGCCGGATCCGGGTCTCCCTGCTGGTCGACGGCGCGCCCGCGGCCAGCACCGAGCTCGAGCTGGCGGCCGGCGCCGAGACGGTCTGGACCCACCCGCTAGGCGCCGCCGAGGCCGGCACCCGCGGCGTGGAGGTCAAGATCGACCTGGACGGCCTCGCCGCCGACGATCAGCGTTCGGCCGTGCTGGCGGTGCGCGAGGCGCCGCGGCTGCTGCTGATCGGAGAAGAGGCGCCGACCAACGATCCGCCAGGACACTTCGACCTGCTGCGGCGCTTCTGGGACCTCGGCCCCGGCGCGCCGGTCAGCCTGGAGGCGGTCCCGCCCTCGCGCGCCAGCCAGGCCCTCGACCAGGCCGACGTGGCGGTGCTGGCCGATCCGCGCCGACTGGACGCCGGCCTTCGCGACGCCCTGATCGCCCACGTCGAAGGCGGCGGCGGCCTGTTGGTGGTGCCCGGCCCGGCTACCGATCCCGAACCCCTCACCCCGCTGTTCGAGGCCCTCGGCCTGCCGCAGCTGCAGGTCGGCCCGGTCACCGAAGCGGAACAGCCGAGCGCCCGCCTGCAGATGCTGGAGGAGCGCCACCCGGCCTTGGCGCTGTTCCAGGACCCGCGCTGGCAGCCGCTGCTGACCGAGGTCCCCCACCGCCGCTTCCGGCCCCTGAGCCTGGAGCCCGGTTCGAGGGCGCGCAGCGTGCTGCGCTTCGTGCGCGGCGCCGGCGAAGACGTCGACCAGGACTGGGGCGAAGCCCTGGTCGAGTGGAGCGACGACGGCGCCCGCTGCGCGGTGCTGGCGGCCGCGCCCTTGCCGGCCTGGAACCGGATGGCGAGCGTGCCGGGCGGCACCCTGCCCTTGCTGCTCGACCTGGCGGTGAACCTGGCGCCGCGGCCGCGCCACGCGCGCGAGGTGCTGGCCGGCGGCACCCTCGAGGTCGAGCTGCCCAGCGCGCCGACCGACCTGCGGCTGACCGATCCGCGCGGCGGCATGAGCCGGCCGCAGG
>CAZXTO010000186.1:0-7087 GCA_964643675.1 uncultured Planctomycetales bacterium | reverse complement strand
ACAGCCAAGTGAGCAGGGTTGCGGAAGGGCGCATGTCATCTCCGGTGGTGGCGGAGCGGCGCCGGGCTTCTCGGTTGGGTTGTGCGTCGCTGTTCTGAGGACCCCATCTTCCCACACACGGCGGGAGGGAATTGCCCCTAGAATCGAAAGCGGCCCGATCGGCTCCGTCTTCCATGCTGCTGCTGCTCTCCACCCTGCTCCTGGCGACGCCGGCTCCCCTCGCCGCGCCGCCGCAAGACCCTGAGTTGCAAAGGGAACTGGAGGCGCTGGTGGATCTCCCTACACCCGAGGCGCGCCGCGACCGCGCGCGCGAGCTGGCCAAGCGCAAGGATTTCGCACTCGACGATTGGCGGCTGGCGATGCGCCGCTTCGGCCGTTTCGGGGCGGTGCGGCCCGGCCACGACCTCCACCGGGTGCAGCTCCCAGTGGGCGACGCCCTCGAAGGCACCGAGATCTCGGTCTACGTCCCGTCGCAGTACGACCCGACCCTGCCCTCGCCGATGCTCCTGCTGCTGCACGGCGCCGGAGGCAGCGGCCGCTCCCTGATCGACCTCTGGCAGCCCTTCGCCGAGGAGGCCGGCATGCTGCTGCTCGCGCCCACCGACCAGGTCGGCAGCGGCGGCTACACCTTCGCCGAGCGAGAGCGCCTGGCCGCGCTGGCCGCGCTGCGCTGGTTCCGGCGGCGCTTCAACGTCGACGAGAACCGGATCCACCTGAGCGGCATCAGCCGCGGCGCCCACCTCGGCTGGGACCTGGCCACGCGCTATCCCGATCGCTGGGCCAGCTTCAGCCCGATGATCGGCGGCCCCTCGATCACCGTCGCCGAGGGCCGCAACAACCTGCGCTTCATCGAGAACCTGGCGCCGGTCCCGATCCGCTGCCTGCAGGGCGGCCAGGACGACCCGCGCCTGCTCCGCAACCAGGACCTGGCCTTCGAGCGCCTGCGGCGCGCCGGCGCCGAGGACGCCCTGCTCCACCGCTTCCCCGAGCTCGGTCACAGCTTCAAGATGGAGGCGGTGCCCTGGAAGGACTTCCTGCTCGACCACGAGCGCGAGGCCCAAGCCGAGCGGATCGCGCACCGCTGCGCGCGCCTGCTGGAGGCGCGCTCCGGCTGGCTGCGCATCACCCGCTTCGACCGCGAGGTGAAGGAGGCCTTCAAGCCGCAGGTCGAGGCCGAGCGCTGGGACGCCGCCGAGGACGAGACCGCCCGCCTGCTGCTGATCCAGGAGCAGGTCGACGCCCGCACCGCCCGGCTCGAGGTCAGCTGGATCGCGCCGGGCGTGTTCCGCGCCGAGGGCCAGGGGGTGCGCAAGTTCGAGCTGCTGCTCACGCCCGAGCGCCTGGGCGAGGACGGCCGCGCGACGATCGAGTTCGGCGGCAAGACCAAGAAGCTGAAGCCCAAGCCCTCCAGGCAGGTGCTGCTCGAGGAATTCGCCGAGCGCTTCGACCGCCGCTTCCTGCCGGTGGCGATCGCCACCGTCGGCTGAGTCGCCGGCGACTGACCTCGACTCGGCCGGCTCAGGGGTTGGCCTTGGAGTAGGCCCGGTACCAGTCCATCCAAGCCGCCGCGGTGCGCTCCTCGCCGCCGCCCGTGCGCCGCGCGAGCGCCTTGATCAGGGTCTCGGTGACCACCGGCGGCAGCTTGGTGACCTTGATCACCGAGGTGTGCTCGAAGCGGTCGTCATCGGGGGTGATGGCGTAGGGCACGGTCGAGGGGCAGCCGGTGTTCGCGGCCAGGGCCAGCATCGGGCTGCTCGGGCTCTTGGTGTCGCGCACGATCTGCACGTCCTTGCCGGCCAGCTCGAAGCGTCGGCCGACCCGCTGGTCGTGGGCGCTCAAGGCGAAGGCGAGGAAGTCGACCGCCCGGTCGCCGCCGTGCGAAGCCAGCTGCTCGGCGGCGGCGATGCGCTCCCCTTCCTTGGCGCGGGTGACCGCCATGAACCAATAGGAGTCGGCGACGTCGCCCCAGGAGCGGGAGGCGGCCCAGCCGAAGGCGTCGCGCACGGCCGGGTGGCCCTCGCGCAGCGAGCGGTCGAGCAGGTAGATCAGGCGCAGCCGGTCGGCGTCGGTCTGCTTGCCTCCGGCCAGCGCGGCGGCGCGGCGGACCTCGGGGCGGCGGTGGTCGCGGCCCTTGCGCAGGTCGGAGCTGGCCAGCCGCCGGACGGTGGAGGTCCCGCTGTAGTTCGGCAGCTGAGCGATCAGGGCGCCGGTCAGCAGGTGCACCCGCGGCCCCTCTTCGTCGAGGATCTGCTCCCAGAGCCAGTCCGTCTGGTCCTCCCAATCGACCTCGGTGGGGATCAGGCGCAGGCGGGAGCCCCAGTGCTCGAGCGCCTGCAGCGCGGCGATGTGGCGCAGGCCGTCCTCCGGACCGTTCCAGCGCGCCTTGGCGTGCACGGCCAGCTCCATGAGCTCGCCGAGGCGGCCGTCGGCGCGGAGCTCTTCGATCTGCAGGAGGGAGGATCGCAGGGGCACGGCCGGGTCGCGCCAGCCGTCGCGGGTGCTGGAGCGGAGCACCACCGCCACCGGATCGGTCGGGGTGGAGTAGACCCCGGCCGGGGTGACGACCTCGAGCGCGCCGCGGCTGGGCTCGAAGGCGGCCTCCACGCGGACGCCGGAGCGGGTCACGGCCAGCAGCACCGGCTGGGCCAGCGCCGGATCGGACGCCGACGCGGCGAGCGCGGCCTGCGGAGCCTCCGGAGGGGTCTGCGGAGCCAGGATGAGGGCGGCAGCGGCGAACAGCATCACCCCCAGCCTAGTCCGAAACGGGCCGCGGTGACACGAGTCGCCCGCCGGCCCGCTCGTGACATCAGACGTGCGGCCGGGTCAGGTTGCGGTGGCCGTAGGAGGTCACCAGCAGGTCGTCCTCGACCCGGACCCCGCCGTAGGGCGCCAGGCGCTCGATCACCTCCCAGTCGAACAGGCGGCTCAGCTCGCTGTCGCGGAAGGGCCGCAGCAGCATCTCGATGAAGTAGCAGCCGGGCTCGATGGTGAGCACGTGGCCCTGCTCCAGGGTGCGGGTGGTGCGCAGGAAGGGGTGCGCGGCGGGCGGCTCCACCCGGCCTCCGGCCGGGCCCTCCTGGTGGCCCGAGACGTCGTGGGTCTGGATGCCGATGAAGTGGCCCACCCCGTGCGGCATGAAGGGAGCGGTCAGGCCCTGGTCGACCGCCTCCTGGCCGCCGAGCCGCAGCACCCCGACCCCGAACAGCAGGTCGGCGATCTTGCGGTGGGCAGCGAACTGCAGCTCCGGGTAGGGCAGGCCCGGTGCGACCATCTCGCACAGCTCCTGCTCGATCTGGTCGAGGCCCTCCATCATCGTCAGGAAGTCCTGGTCGACGCCCGGCCTGGCGAAGGTGCGGGTGATGTCGCTGGCGTAGCCGAGGTGGGTGGCGCCGGCGTCGATCAGCAGCACCTCGCCGTCGCGCTCGGTGCGCTTGCCGGTGTAGTGCAGGATCGCCCCGTGCGGGTTGAGGGCGACGATCGACTCGTAGGGCAGCGCGGCGTCGATGCAGCCGACCGCCTGCACGTAGGCGTGGTGGATCTCGAGCTCGGAGGCGCCGCCCAGGAAGGCCTGGTGCGCGGCCTCGTGGCCGAGCAGCGCCAGGCGACCGGCCTCCTCGATGCAGGCGACCTCGTAGGCGCTCTTGTAGCTGCGGTCCCAGTCCAGCCGCGCGATCAGCTCCTCGGGGTTCAGGCCGGCCTCGGGCACCCCGGCGGCGGCGGCGCGGTCGGGGGAGTCACCGAGGTAGGCGAAGCCCTCGCCGGGCGAGGCCTCGAGCCAGGCCTCCGGCTCGTTCGGCACCTGGATCAGGTCGAACTCGCCGGCCCAGAAGGGGTCGCCGAGCGGCGCCTGTTCGTACCAGTAGTCCTCCGGCGCCACCCGGATCAGCCGCGGCCGCTTGCCCGGCTTCACCACCAGCAGGTGGTAGGGCCCCTGCAGCGGGGTCCAGTGGGCGAAGTGCGGGTTGCTGTGGAAGGGCGCGTCCATGTCGTCCGCGTGGTAGCGGAAGGGCGTGCCCGCGTGCAGCACCATGGCCTCGAAGCCGGTCTGCTCGAGGATCTCCCGCGCCCGCTCGATGCGGGTGGAGAGGTGGGGCCCGAAGGCCTTCAGCAGCGAGTCGTCCACGGCTCAGGACTCCTGGGCGGCCTCCTCGGCCGACACCTGCTTCAGCATCTTGGCGATCGGCTTCACCAGCAGCAGCATGACGACGGCCATCAGCACGCCGCTCATGCCGACGAAGGTGAACAAGGTCGGGGTCTCGAAGTCCTCGTAGAAGCCCGAGACCGTGCCGCCGAGGAAGTTGCCGACCGAGGCGGCCAGGAACCACACCCCCATCATCAGGCTGACCACCCGCGCCGGTGCCAGCTTGGTCATCGAGGAAAGGCCCACCGGCGACAACCACAGCTCGCCGACGGTGTGGATGATGAACACCGACAGCAGCCACATCGGACTGACCCGGACGCCGTTCTTGGCCAGCAGCGCGCCGCCGATCAGGACCAGGAAGCCGACGCCTGCGAGCAGCAGGCCGACGGCGAACTTGAAGGGGTAAGACGGGTTGCGCTTGCCCAGCTTGATCCACAGCCAGCCCATCACCGGCGCCAGCAGCACGATCAGCAGCGGGTTCAAGGACTGCCACCAGGACGCCGGGAAGGCGAAGCCGAACACCGAGTTGTCGGTGCTGCGGTCGGCGAACAGGGCCAGGGTCGAGCCGGCCTGCTCGAAGATGCCCCAGAAGACCGCGGCGCCGAAGAAGAGCACCGCGATCACGATCAGGCGCGCGCGCTCCTCCTTGGTCCACTTCTCGATCACGAACAGCTTGCCGAAGAACAGGATCACCAGCGCCAGCAGGGCATAGGTGAAGCCGTCGTGGATGTTGTCCTCGTTGAGGCCGCCGTGCTTGACCTCCAGCCCGGTGCTGATCGAGCCGCTGGCGGTGCCGGCCTCGATGCCGGTGGCCAGGATCTCGCCGAGCACGTCGTCGACCAGGGGAGCGAGGGTGTCCGACAGGTCATCGCGGACGAAGCCGGCAGCGAGGAAGCCGAGCTCGGTCGGCTGCTCGCCGTCGCCCTCGAGGCTGCCGAGGATCTTGATGCCGTTCTCGACCGGCTCCCAGCTCAGGCCGAGCACGACGACCTCCTCGGTGAGCTCCTCGTCACCGTCCATGCCGGTGACCAGGTCGACGCGGTGGAAGACGTCCTCGACGCTGCCAGAGACCGGACCGGCGGCCACCTGGTCGGCGAAGACCTGCTCCTGCACCGCCTGCAGGCCGGTCTCGCCCAGGTGCGAGGCCAGGTCTCCCGACGAGACCAGCACCTTGTCGTGCATCGCCGGGGTGCCTTCGGTGACCCCGCCGCCGTGCACCGCGTAGCACTCGATCTCGAGGCCGTCCTCGGCCGCGGCCCAGGTCACCGACTCGCCGTAGTCGGCGCTGCGGTCGAACATCACGAGGCCGACCGCCAGGGCCAGGGTGCCGACGATCCCGACCGTCAGGGTGCGCCGGTTCTTGGCCCGCAGCGCGGGATCCTCTGGCGCGTTCGGCGCCACCCCCGCCTCGCCCATGTGATGGGAGGTCAGCACGTATTGGACCAGGCCGAAGAACATGCCGACGGCGGCCGCGCCGAAGCCCCAGTGCCAGGAGTGGATCGGATCGAAGCCCCAGCCCTCGAGCCAGCCGCGGAAGGTCTCGCTCTGCGCCAGGAAGCCGCAGATCAGCGGCGCCGAGAAGGCGCCGATGTTGATGCCCATGTAGAAGATCGAGAAGCCGGCGTCGCGGCGGCGGTCCTCCTCGCTGTAGAGCTGGCCGACGATCACGCTGATGTTCGGCTTCAGCAGGCCGGTGCCGATGACGATGCAGCCCAGCCCCAGGAAGAAGGTCAGCAGGCTCGGCATGGCCAGCAGGATGTGACCGGTCATGATCACCACCCCGCCATAGAGCACGGCTCTCCTCGGCCCGATGAAGTTGTCCGCCAGCCAGCCGCCCGGCACCGCCACCAGGTACACCAGCGAGGTGTACATGGCGTAGATCGGGCCGGCCTTGTCGGCGCTGAAGCCGAGGCCGCCCTTGGCCACCGCCGCCACCATGAAGAAGATCAGGATGGCGCGCATCCCGTAATAGCTGAAGCGCTCCCACATCTCGGTGAAGAAGAGCGTCATCAGGCCACGGGGATGGCCAAAGAAGGTCTTGCCGCCTTCCGGCGCCAGACCTTGGGCGAGGTTTCCGTTGCTCATGGATCTCCTGGCGCGGCCCGGCCCGGGTCGGGGGGCGGCCGCGGGGTCGGACCATCCTAGGGGCCCGGCTGGCCCGCGTCGTGATGGCTCGGCGTGGCATGTTTCCGAAGCCACCACCAGACCGGCACCCCCGCCAGGATGGTCAGCAGGCCGCCCAGGGACTCCGCCGGGTGGCGGGCGGCCATGAAGGCCGAGGCCGCCAGGGTGAAGAGCACGAAGATCGCCGGGATCAGCGGCCAACCCGGCACCGGCAGGGCCGCCGGCCCCTCCCGCAGGCGCTGGAGCACCAGGCCGAGCACGGTGGCCGCGGCGGACAGGCCGAGGGTGAAGCCCAGGTAGCCGAGCAGCTCGGCCAGGGTGCTGATCCAGATCACCACCACCGCCAGGCCTCCCTGGAGCAGCACCGCGGCGGCCGGAGCCGAGCCGGAGTAGCGGAAGCGGCGCGGGAACAGCCCGTCCTCGGCCATGCAGGCGTAGACGCGAGGCCCGAGCATGACCAGCGAAGAGACCGAGGTGAACAGCGCCAGCGCCACCAGCACCGAGACCGCCGCTCGCAGCGGCGGGCCGCCGAGGGCTTCGGCCGCGATCGCGCCGACCTCGGCCTGGCCGGCCAGCTGCTCGGGCGGTGCGGCGAGCAGGAAGACCGCGTTCAGCCCGAGGTAGAGCAGGGTGACGGCGCCGGCGCCGAGCAGCAGGGCGCGGTGCAGGTCCCGCGCCGGATCACGCAGCTCCCCGGCCAGGTAGACCGCCGCGTTCCAGCCCGAGTAAGCGAAGGAGATCCACACCAGGCTGACGGCGAAGGCGCCGAGCTCGAAGGGCGGCGGCCCCGGGGCGGGGGCGGCTCCCTCCAGGGGCGCCGGG
>CAZXTO010000185.1:0-7123 GCA_964643675.1 uncultured Planctomycetales bacterium | reverse complement strand
GTGCTGCGCGCGCTCGGACGCTTCGTCCGCTCGCCGCGCTCGCGCCCCGCGCGCCGCGGCGGGACTGCCCGAGGAGGGCGTCCTTGGTTAAGCTACTCCGCTTCCATGGCTGCCATCGCCACCGAAATCGATGCCTTGCTGCACCGGGCCGCGCAGATCGCGGCCGAGCACCTGGAACGGAACCTGGACCGGAACCAGCCGATCGTGGATTGGCGGGCGCCGGAGGAGCTGGAGCGGTTGCTCGCGCTGGAGCTGCCGCGGCAGGGCCGGCCGGTCGACCAGGTGCTGAGCGAGGCCGAGGCCTTGCTCAGCCTCAGCGTCCGCACCGGGCACCCGCGCTTCTTCAACCAGCTGTTCAACCACCTCGACCCCGCCGCCGTGGTCGGCGAGTGGCTCGCTGCGGTCGCCAACTCCTCGATGTACACCTATGAGGCGGCGCCGGTGTTCACGCTGATGGAGGAGAAGCTCAGCGAGCGCCTGTGCGGCCTGGCCGGCTTCGACCAGGGCGAGGCGCTGCTCAACCCCGGCGGCAGCATCTCCAACCTGATGGCGATGCTGGCGGCCCGTACCCGCGCCTTCCCGCGCGCCCGGGTCGACGGCTTCTCCGCCGAGGACCGGCCGGTGGTCTTCGCCAGCGCCGAGGCCCACTACTCGATCGCGCGCGCGGCCAGCATCCTGGGCTTCGGCCTGCGCGGCATGCGCACGGTGCCCTGCGACGAGCGCGGCGCCATGATCCCCGAGGAGCTCGAAGAGTCGGTCGCCGCCGCCGAGGCCGAGGGCCTGCGCCCCTTCTTCGTCTGCGCCACCTCGGGCACCACCATGGCCGCCGCCTACGACCCGATCGAGGCCATCGCCGAGGTCGCCGGCCGCCACCAGATGTGGCTGCACGTCGACGCCGCCTTCGGCGGCAACGTGCTGTTCTCGGCCGAGCACCGCCAGCGCATGGCCGGCATCGAGCGCGCCGACTCGATGTGCTTCAACCCGCACAAGACCATGGCCGTGCCGCTGCACTGCTCGGCGCTCCTGATGCGCGACCGCGGGCTGCTGCACGACACCTTCGAGACCCGCGCCGACTACCTCTTCCACGACACCGACGAGGGCAACCGCGACCGCGGCGACATGACCCTGCAGTGCGGCCGCCGGGTCGACGCCCTCAAGCTGTGGCTGGCCTGGCAGGCGCAGGGAGACGAGGGCTACGGCGCACGCGTCGAGCACGCCTTCGAGAACGTCGGCCACGCTCGCCGCATGGTGCTCGAGCGCGATTCGCTGGAGCTGATCCGCGAGCCGATGGGCTGCAACCTGCTGTTCCGCTGGATCCCCGCCGAGTGGCGCGGCACCCCGCTCGCGGAGCGGCCGATCGAGCGCATCGACGCCATGAACGTCGAGCTTCGCGAGCGGCTGAAGCGCAGCGGCGAGGTGATGCTCAACTACAGCAAGATCGACGGCCGCGAGGCGCTGCGCCTGGTCCTGACCCACCCCGAGCTGAGCGAGCAGGACCTGGTCGAGGTCTTCGACGCGGTCGAGAAGGTCGGCGAGAGTTTGTGAGGGGGCGCCCGCTCGGGCGGCGTATGGAGGGGCGAACCATGACCGACGATCCCTCCACCCCCGCCGCCGAGGCCGCCGGCGCACCCGAGGCCGCCGAGGCCCAGGCCGCGCCCTTCGGCGCCCGCTTCCTCGACAGCTACCGCAGCAACGGCGGCAGCATGCTCGGCCTGAGCTTCCAGAAGCTGCAGGAGCTGAAGCTGGCCGATCGGGAGCAGTTCATCCGCCACCTCCGCAGGAGCGGCAGCACCTTCCTCACCTACCAGGTCACGCAGCGGTTCCGCCGCGAAGAGCCCGAGGCGCTGGGCGCCTGGGTGGCGAATGAGCAACGATTCGGCCGCCTGGCCATGGGCCTGTGGCTGTTCGCCTTCCTGACCTGAGATTTCGGCTCAAGCCGGCCCCGCCGCCGGCCGTTGAACTCATGTAGGCCGCCCCGCCGCCTCCGGCGCGCGCGGCCCCCCTGGGACGCCAGGGAAGGAAAGAACCATGGTGAAGACACGCAAGGGAAGCGCCGCGACCGTCCTCCTGCTCCTGTGTTCGGCGGGCGCCCTGGCGGCCGGCATCCACGCCGGCCCGCCGCAGGACCCGGCGGCCAAGCAGCCGGTGGTGAACCACCTCAACCCGGTCGAGCAACGCCGCGAGATGGTGCGGGTGCTGCGCTCGATCGACGGCCGGATGGCCGAGGCGGGCAGCGTCGAGGCGGCCGACCGCGACCAGATGCTGACCCTGCTGCGCGGGATCCAGGCCGAATTGGCGACCATGGACCAGCGCCTGAAGCAGATCGAGGTCGAGCTCTCGCGGGCCAACAAGGCCGAGTAGGCCGAGCCGACCGAGGTCGGCGGGCTCGAACTCCGGATCATCCGAGGGCTCGGGCGGCGAGGCCGCAAGGCTAGGCTGAGGGGGCTTCTATGCCCCCTTATCCCGTCCTCATCCCCTCTCCCCGTGCGCCCGGGAACCAGGCCGCCCCGCGCCTGATCCTCGAACAGTTCGAAGCCCGAATCGAGGCCGCGCGCGGCCTCCACCCGCCGGAGCTCCTCGGCGCGCCGCCCTACCTCGGCCACGGTCGATTGCCCTTCTCGCTCAGCGTCGGCGCGATCCTCGGCCTGCTCCTGAGCCTGCTCAGCCTCGGTGGGCTGGCGCTGGCGGGGCTGGCCTGGGAGCTGCCGGAAGCGCTGTCCCTGGTCCCCTTCGCCCTGGGCGTGGGGGCCTTGTTGCTGGCCGGGCTGGCCGCCGGCCTGGTCCTGCCGGCGATGCGGCGATGGAGGAGCCTGGTGACCGAAGGCCGCGGCGTGCCGGCGGCGATCGTGGCCATCCACCCGCGTTACCAGGACCCGGAGAACGAGTTGCTGGCGCCCTGCCTGGCGGTGGCCAGCTTCGCGCCCGAGCTGGCCCAGGCTCCGGAGCGGTTGGTCCACCTGGCCGACGAGCTCGCCGGCCTGGCCCGCGAAGGAGACGCCACCGACCCCTTCGTGCGCGAACTGCGGGAGCGCAGCGAGGCGCTGGAGCGCGATCACGGCCGCCTGCAGGTACCGGAGGCGATAGCCGGCGACGCCGACACCTGGCTGCTGAAGCTCGACTACAACCCGCCTGGCCTGCCGGAAGCCTGCCCCGACACCCGCCTGCTGATGGTGCTCGCCCACCCCACCCGGCGCGGGGCCCAGGACGCGGTGATCCCCTTCGGGCCCTGCTGGCCGGAGGCAGCCGCCGAACTGGCCGCGCGTTTTCCGCTGCCGGTCGAGGACCCTGGGCGGCGGCCGTTGCCCGCGGCTCCCGGTCGAGGGTCGGCCGCCTCCGGCCCGGAGGAGGCCCCGCCCGGGAAGGAGGAGGCCTTCCCCGCACGGGAGACGGCTGCGCCGAGGCCCCGGCTCACCGCCGCCGCGCCGCCGCCGGCGAGCGGACCCGACCTGCGCGCCGAGCGGATCCTGCTCGAGCTCGATCGGCGACGCGAAGGGCTCGGGCTGCGAGGATTCCCGGACGCCGACGAGGTCGAGCCCAATCCCTGGCGACTGCCCTTCGAGCTCGGCCTGAACGGCGTCTTCCTGTTCCTGCTGCTGCTCCTGGTGGCGGCGGCGCTGCCCTTCCCGGCCAACCTCGGCGTGGTCGCCGCGCTCGGCCTGGTCGCGGTCTGGGCCACGCGCCGCTTCCTGCGCTCGCCCTGGGCAGGCTCTCGGCGCCAGCTCTACCAGCACGGCGTGGTGACCCGCGGCGCCATGGTCATGGCCAACGGCGGCTACTTCGAGGCCGACGCCGAGGGTCCCTTCCCTGGGGTGGTGGTCTTCGGCCTCGAGCCTCCCTTCGCCGGCAACGCCGCCGCCCTCGACGAGCTGGGCAACCGCCTGATGGAGCTCAAACACGCCGATCGGCGCGCGATGCCGCCGGAGCTGGCCGACCTGGCCTGGCGGCTGCGACACGAACTCGCCGGCGGACCGCGGGTGCCGATCCCGGCCTCCTTCGCCGGCGCCGAGGGGGTCTACCTGGCCGACGTGGTCTTCTCGCACGAACACCACCCGGACGAGGAGGGCTGTTTCGCGGTCCTCACCCACCCGGAGGACGACCGCGTCACCGCCACGATGCTGGTGCCGCAGCCGGTGGTGGACGCCGGCTCGGCCTGAACTGGAGCCGCCGGGAGGCTCAAGCCCGCAGCCAGAAGGAGGCGTCGCCGTAGGAGTAGAAGCGGTAGCGCTGCTCGACCGCGGCGGCGTAGGCGCGCTTGACCAGGTCGAGGCCGTCGGCGGCGCCGGCGTGCTCGGCGAAGGCCGCGACCAGGGCCAGCAGGGTGCTGCGCGGGGTGTGGAAATTGGTCAGCAGGGCGTCGACGGCGTGGAAACGACTGCCAGGGCGAAGGAACAGCTCGGTGGCGCCCTCGGTGCGGCCGTCGCGGCCGTGGCTCTCCAGCACCCGGCAGACCGTGGTGCCGGCGGCGATCACGCGGCCGCCGCGCGCGCGCGCGGCCGCCATCGCCGACAGGGTGGCGGCGGGGAGGCTGAAGCGCTCGGCGTGCATCGGGTGGTCCTCGACCCGCTCGGCGTTGACCGGCAGGAAGGTGCCCTCCCCCACGTGCAGGGTCACGGTGGCGGTCTCGACCCCGCGCGCGCGCAGCTGGTCCAGGACCGCGGCGTCGAAGTGCAGGCTGGCGGTGGGCGCCGCCACCGCGCCGTCGGCGGCGGCGAAGACGGTCTGGTAGCGGTCGCGGTCCTCGCTGCTGTCCTGGGCCTGGCCGGCGCGCTCGCGGCGGCTGCGGATGTAGGGCGGCAGCGGGGTGGCGCCGGTCTGGGAAAGGAGGCGTAACCAACCGAGCCCGGATGCGTCTTCCAGGAGCCAGCGGCCAGGAGCGGTCTTCTCGGTCAAGCGCAGCCGGTACTCACCGTTGGCCAGCAGGAGCTCCGTTCCCGGCCGCAGGCGACTTCCCGACAACAGGAAGAGCGCGCGGCCATCCGCGCGCGCCTCCAGCCACAAGCCCTCCACGCGGCCGCCGCTCGGCTTCCGCGCCAGGATCCGCGCCGGCACCACCCGGGTGTCGTTGAGGACCAGGAGGTCCCCCTCCCGCAACAACCCGGGCCAGTCCCGGAAGCGCCGGTGCACCCACTCTCCCGCCGCACAGTCCACCACCAGCAGCCGCGAATCCGGCCGCTCGGCCGGCGGGTGCAGCGCGATCAACTCCTCCGGCAGGGGGAAGTCGAGCTCGTCGGTGCGCAGCGATCGCCTGGCCACGGGCGGCTCAGGACGCGTCCGCCGCCAGCCAGCCGCGCAGCAGCTCCATCTGACGGTGGAAGTCGTGCTCGTCGAGACCGAGCGGCGCCTTGAAGAAGGCCGCGGCCGGGAGCAAGGGGCCGGCTTCGCCGCGGTCCTGCGCCAGCAGCGCGATCCGCGCCAGGTCGATGACCAGCGGGGCGGCGAGGGCGCTGTCGCTGCCTTGCCAGGTGAACTGGAGGCTCATGCGCGCGCCGAGGAAGCCCTCGAAGTGGACGAAGTCCCAGGCGGTCTTCCAGTCGTGCAGGCTGGGCACGAAGTCGATCGTGACGCCGGTGTGCATCGCCGGTTGATCGAGGATGCCGCCCAGCACCGCGTCCTTGTTGACCAGCTTGCCGGCCTTGCGCTCGGGGTCGGCCAAGGCCGCGCCGTCCTTGTTGCCGAGCATGTTGTAGCCCTCCCAGGCCATCACGCTCAGGGCGCGGTCGCGGAACATCGGCGCCAGCGCCGTCTTCAGCAGCGTCTCGCCGGTCTTGCCGTCGTTGCCCAGCACCGGCACGCCCTGGCGGCGGGCGTAGCCGGCCAGGGCCGGGGCAGCGGCGCCGGTCGCCGGAGTGAAATTGATGAAGGGCAGGCCCTCGGCGATCGCCGCCACCCCGTAGAGCAGCGAGCGGGAGAGGTCATCGGGCGCCTCGGCCAGCAGCGCGAAGGGGTCGGCCTCGGGGTCCTGCCACGCCTCCGGCAGCTCGGCGGCCCGCTCGGCGGTGGCCAGGTAGACCACCACCCCGCGGTGGAAGGGCTCCTCCTTCATCCACTCGCGGATGTCGGCCCGCAGCGCTTCGACCGCTTCGGGCAGGGGCAGGCCGAGCCGCTCGCGGGCGCCGTTGTCGACCAGCTCGGCGTCGCGCGGGTCGGCCACCCCGGGCGCGATGCGGCGCTCGAAGCGGTCCCGCATCTCGCCGCAGAGATCGACCAGGTCGTGCGGCAGCACGCCGACGCGCGCCAGGTCGCCGGCGGCGCGGTGACAATCGCCGGCGACGTCCCAGCCGCACACCCGCATCGCGCTGGTGGGCGGGAAGGGCAGGCCGGCGAGCTCGGGCCGCTCGGTGAACAGGCCGACGGGGGCCATGCCGGAGCGCAGGCCCTCGAGCCCGTGCAGCACGGTGGTGGCGATGGCGCCGCGCGCCCCCACCAGGAACAGACCGGTCTTGCGGATGTCGGAACTCAAGATCCTTCCTCGTTGCGCAGGCGCAGGTAGCGATCGACCACCCCGCGAGGGTCGCCGAGGGCGCGGCCGGCGGTCCTCGCCGGCCCCGCGGGGGCTTCGTCCATCGGGACCGCCCACCATTCTGCCTCCGCGCCCCTCGGATCCGCGCCTTCGAGCCCGGACGGATCGGACGGCTGGGCGGGGGCGGGCGGATCAGCGGCGCCGGGGTCGACTTCGGGTGAGGAGGTCTCGGCGGCCGCCGGCGGATCCACGCCTGCGGGCGGAGGGGCCGCTGCCGGATCCACGGCGGTCGACCCGGGGGCCCCAGGGGCCGTCGCGCCGGCCCGAGCACCGCCCGTTCCTTCCCCCGGCGCCTGCCCCGGCCGGAAGGCCGGCTCGGCCCGCAACCAGGCGGTCAGCAGCAGGCATGCCCCGGCCCACAACAGCAAGGGGCGGCTGTCCTCGTGCGGGCGGAAGCGCAAGGGGCGGGCGTCGGCATGGGTCGCGAGGGTCGCCGCATAAGGATGGTCCGGCTCCACCGCCAAGGCCGCGCGGAGCAGCCCGTCCGGGTCGGCGGTCGGGTCGACCTCGGCCGCCGGCCGAGCGCGCAGCGGAAAGCGCAGCACCGCGAAGGCCCCAGCCGCGACAGCTCCCACCAGGGCCGCCGGCAGCACCGCTCCGGAC
>CAZXTO010000184.1:0-7161 GCA_964643675.1 uncultured Planctomycetales bacterium | reverse complement strand
CCGCCACCGGTTACGAGGAGCGCGACGCGGACTTCCGCCTCGACCGCTACCTCGAGAACGGCGTCGAGCTGACCCTGGCCGCGCAGACCGTGCGCCAGATCGACGTCCCGCGCACCCACAAGACCATCTACGCCCAGAGCTACGCCAACTCCACGGTCGGCAGCGAGCTGCGCCGCGAGCACGACCAGGTCCGGGACCTGGTCTATGGGCGCGCCGCCTGGGACGAGGGCGGTGGCCTG
Source organism: uncultured Planctomycetales bacterium (assembly GCA_964643675.1). Classification (GTDB taxonomy): domain Bacteria; phylum Planctomycetota; class UBA1135; order UBA1135; family UBA1135; genus J029. Next base: position 6,922 of record CAZXTO010000184.1, on the reverse strand, counting down.
TGGGACGCCGGCTCGATCACCTTGAGCTGGCACCGGCATGCCGAGGAGCGCGACCGCCGCCGCGCCGGCAAGGGCGCCGGAACGCGGCGTGACATCCAGGGCTTCGAGGTGCGCGACCTCGGCCTGCTGGCCCGCTTCGAGAGCGAATCCAGCGCTGGCCGCTGGTCCTGGGGCTTCGAAGCCCACCACGAGACCGTCAGCAGCTTCCGCGACAACTACGTCAAGGGCGCGCTGACCGGCTCCGAGATCCAGGGCCCGGTGGCCGACGACGCCACCTACACCACCCTCGCCTCCTACGTGCAGGACGAGATCGAGGGCGACTCCTGGAGCCTGATCCCCGGCCTGCGCTTCACCCGCGTGTCGCTCGACGCCGACCAGGTGGCCGACCCGGTCGGCGGCGGCCGCATGACGGTCGAGGACGACTGGAACGCCCTCGTCGGCAGCCTGCGCGGCGTGTGGTGGCTGGGCTCGGACACGAACGTGTACGCCGGCGTGTCGCAGGGCTTCCGCGCCCCGAACTTGTCCGACGCCACCGCCTTCGAGGACACCAGCGTGGCCGAGCTGCCGACCCTGGGCCTCGACCCGGAGAGCTTCGTGCAGTTCGAACTCGGCACCAAGGCCGAGACCGGAGACTGGGACTGGCAGGCCTCGGTCTACCGCACCTGGATCGCCGACATGATCGTGCGCTCGCCCACCGGCGCGACCAACGCCGGCGGCACCCCGATCGTGCGCAAGGACAACGTCGGCGATGGCTGGATCCACGGCGTCGAGCTCGACCTGCGCCGGCAGTGGGACGAGCACTGGTCCAGCGGCGTGCTGGTCTCCTGGATGGACGGCGAGGTCGATCAGCTCAAGGAGCCGGCGGCGGTGGTCGTGCGGCGACCGGTCGACCGGCTGATGCCCTTCCAGGGCGTGCTCGACCTGCACTATGCCTCCCGGCCGGGCGGCTGGTGGGCCGAGGGCTGGGCCTGGATGGTCGACGACCAGGACAAGATGGCGCTGCGGGACGAGACCGACACCAGCCGGATCCCGCCCGGCGGCACCCCCGGCTACACCGTCTTCGGCCTCAGCGCTGGCGTGCCGCTGGACGAGAACGTGGACCTCGGCCTGAGCCTCGAGAACCTCGGGGACAAGGACTACCGGGTGCACGGCTCGGGCCTGAACGCCCCGGGGCGCAGCGTGATCGTCACCTGCGAGATACGATTCTGAGTCGGATCCGGCCTGCGGCCCCGGCATGCGGATTGCAGCCGGGGCCGTACGCCATCCTCGCTCGCCCATGAAGCTCCCCCTTCGCCCCTCCCTGCGCCGATCGCCCCGGGCCCAGCCCGGCTCGGCGGGCGGGAGCGGCCTGTTCTCCCGCCCGCTGCTGGGCAAGGCCTTCGCCGTCTCGGCGGGGCTGCACGGGGCGGTCGCGGTGGGGGCGCTGGCCTGGGTCGGCTTCCGCTTCCTGAACGGCGGCGATCGTCCGGTCCCGGCCGCGATCCAGGTCCTGGCGCCGCCTCCCCTGGTGGCGGCAACCGTGGCGGCACCGCCGCTCGAACTGACGCCGCCACTGGCGGCCGAGCCGGAGCTGCTGCCGGTCTTCGAGGAGGAGGCCGAGCTGTTCCCGGTCGACTGGATGGACCGGCCGGTGGCGCACCCGCGGCGCGCCGACCTGAGGGCGGTTGAGCGCCCTCGGCCCGAGGAAGCGCCCGCCGCGCCCGCCGAGCTGCCGGAGGAACCCCCGGAGCCCTCGGAGACCGCGACCGAAGCCGTGCCCGATGCTCCCGGCGCGACCGTGACGGCTTCGCCTGCCTCGGTGGTCGAGGCCAGCTATGACCCCGACCCCGAGCTGAGCCCACCGCCGCGCTACCCCAGCCTGGCGATCCGCCGCGGCTGGGAGGGCACCGTGTTGCTCGAGGCCACGATCAGCGCCGACGGCCGCCTGATCGGCCTGGAGGTGCTCCGCTCGACCGGTCGCAAGCTGCTCGACGAGGCCGCGCTCGAAGCCGTGCGCAAGTGGAAGCCCGGCGCCTTCCGGCCAGCGATGCAGGACGGCATCGCGGTCGAGGGCAAGGTGCCGATCCAGTTCCGCTTCCAGATCAGCGCGACGCGGTAGCGCCCCGGTCGCAGGAGCCGGGCGCCTTCTCGCGGGTTACCGCCAGGGGACGGCGGGGACCGATCCGGCCCAGGAATCGGCCCGGCACGGCGCTTGCACCCTCCTCGGCGATCCAGATCCCTATTCGATGTTCGCCGGGAACCGGCTGGATGCTGGGCCGCAGGGGGTGGCCCGCCCAGCCGGCTCCATTTTGCCCGGTTCCCGAAATTTCAAGAATATTGAGTCAGCCTTAATAATATGAAGGTGTGCGCCTGCGGCGCTCCCCGTCATGAGTCGCTCCGAAACCCGCTCCGAGTCCCTCTTCCGCCAGTTGGAGGAAGCCGACCAGGAGCTGGTCCTGCGTCTGGTCCTGGCCTCCGGCTCCCTGAAGGAGCTGGCCGGCCTGTACGGCGTCAGTTACCCGACGATCCGGGGCCGGCTGGACCGGCTGATCGAACGGTTGGAGGGACTCCGGCAGGGCGAACCGCAGGATCCCCTGGCAGAAATGCTGGCTGGCTGCGTGGAACGCGGTGAACTCACCCTTCCGGCGGCCAAGCAGATCCGTCACCTCCACCGCCGGCTCATGGCCGGTCGTGACCCGGAGAAACCCTGATGTTCGATTTCCCGTTCCTGATCGCCGACCCCTGGTTCAGCGAGGATGTCGCCATCCTCATCGGGGCCTACGGAGGCGCCGGCGTCGGCGTCTTCGGCGGCCTCATCGGCACCCTATGCGGGCTGCTCGTGCCGCGGGGCAAGGCCCGCGGCCTGGTGCTCGGCCTGCTGATGTTCCAAGGCGTACTCGGGGCCCTGCTCCTCGTCACGGGCCTGGTCGCCCTGCTCATGGAGCAGCCCTACGCCATCTGGTACTCGATGCTGCTCCTGGGCGGCCTCTGCGCCGGCCTCGGCTTCGGCCTCCGACCGGTGATGGTCAAGCGTTACCAGCAGGCGGAGAACCGCCGGATCGAGGCGGAGGCCCTGCGACAGGGCTGATGCCCCGCAGTGCGCGGAGTCCTAGAATCCCGCCGATGCCCGTCCCCTTCTTCGACATCCGCTACAACCTCGGCCCGGAGGAGGCGGAGCGGCTGCTCCAGCGCTGGAAAGCGATCCTCGATCACGGCCGCTTCATCCAGGGGCCGGAGGTCGCGGAGCTCGAGGACAAGCTGGCCCGCTTCCTGGGCGTGGCGCACGTCTTGAGCTGTTCGAACGGCTCCGATGCCCTGGTCCTGGCCCTGCGCGCGGCCGGGGTCGAGCCGGGCGACGAGGTCATCGTTCCCGCCTTCAGCTTCTTCGCCACCGCCGGCGCGGTGGCGCGTCTGGGCGCGGTGCCGGTCTTCGCCGACATCGATCCGCTCAGCTACTGCCTGGACCCGGCTTCCGCCGCCTCCCAGGCGGGCCCGCGCACCAAGGCGGTGCTGCCGGTCCACCTCTACGGCCAACCGGCTCCGATCGAAGCCCTGCGCGCCGCGGTGGACGCCGCGGCCGGGCGCCCGATCGCGGTGGTCGAGGACGCCGCCCAGGCGGTCGGCGCGGCCAGCGCCGAGGGGCCCTGCGGCGGTCTCGGCGCCACCGCGGCCTTCTCCTGCTTCCCGACCAAGAACCTGGGGGCCTGCGGAGACGCTGGCTTCGTGTCGACCAACGACCCGGCGCTGGCCGACCGCATGCGGCGCCTGCGCGAGCACGGCGGCGGGGTGCAGTACTACCACGACGAGGTCGGCTACAACTTCCGCCAGGACAGCCTGCAGGCGGCGGCCCTCATCGAGCGCCTCGAGCACCTGCTGGAGTACAACGCCGCGCGGCGCGAGACCGCCGCGCACTACGACCAGCTGATCGAGGAAGCGGGCCTGCGGGAGACCCTGGCGGCCCCCGCGCTCAGCCCGGGGCACGTCTTCCACCAGTACGTGGTGCGCGCGCCGCAGCGGGAGGAGCTGCGCGCGGCCCTGAACGAACGCGGCATCGGCAGCGCCGTCTACTACCCGCTGCCGCTGCACCTCCAGCCCTGCTTCGCCTCCCTCGGCGGCGCGGAGGGTCAGCTCCCGGAATGTGAGCGGGCCGCGCGCGAGGTCCTCGCCCTGCCGATCCACCCCGGGATCGACGCCGCGCAGCGGGTGGAGGTGATCGAGGCCGTGGCCTCGTTCTACGCCTGTCCGAGCAGGCCTTCCTGTTCCAGGTAGGCCTTCAGCCGGTCCAGCTCGTTCTCGAGCTGCACGAGCAGGTCCTCGAGGTGGTCCACCTCGCCCTGCCGGGCTTTCTCCTCGAGCGCCTTGGCCGCCCGGTGCACGCACATCGCGCCGAGGCTGCCGCTGCTGCCGGAGATGGCGTGGGCGGTCCGCTCGATCCCCTCCGGCACGCCGTTCCGCAGGGACGTGGTCAGCGTTCCCATCCGGTCGGGGAGCTCGACGAAGAACTCCTCATAGAGCGAGGCGATCTCCGCGTCGTCGCCGAACAAGTCTCTGAGCTCGTTCAGGCGGGAGGAATCGACGGGAGTGGAGGTGGTGGGGGAACTCATGGCGATTGCGGTGTGGGGTGCCCGCGAGGGATCCTCACCCTTATCGGCTTGCCACCGACGCCCCCTTAGAGGATGTTTGATTGGATAGAAATCCTTTCCCAGGCTCAGTTTGTAGCCGGCGGCCTGGTCTTGCGGTGGCGCAGCAGCTTGCGCAGGCACCACAGGTTCAGGCCCACCAGGACGGCCCAGGTCAGGCCGACGAAGGCGATGCCGAAGGGGTTCATGATCACCTCGATCGGGCCGGCGCCGTCCGCCGCTGCGGCCGCGCCGTCGGTGACGGCGGGATGCCGAGCGGCGGTGGGGAGGAGGGCGAGGAGGGCGGCCGGCGCGTGCACGCCGCTACTTGTAAACCTTGAACTCCCCGTTTTTCAACTTCGCCAGGTAAGAGTCGAGGTCGCGCCGCACGCCGCCGGCCAGGAACAGCAGGCCGAGCACGTTCGGGAAGGCCATCGTCAGGATCATCAGGTCGCCGAAGTCGAGCACGTTCTGCGAGGTGATGATCGAGCCCAGGAAGACGAAGACCAGGAACAGGATCCGGTAGATCATCGAGCTGCGGTCGCCGAACAGCCAGGCCCAGCAGCGCTCGCCGTAGTAGCTCCAGGAGATCATCGTGGAGAAGGCGAACAGCGCCACCGCGACCGAGAGCACGTAGGGGAACCAGCTCAGGGTCTGGGCGAAGGCCTGCGAGGTGAGGCCGGCGCCGTCGTTGCCGGTGACGTAGTGGGCCAACTCCGGATCCTGGTAGACGCCGGTGATCACGATCACGAGCCCGGTCATGGAGCAGACCACGATGGTGTCGATGAAGGGCTCGAGCAGGGCCACCACGCCCTCGCGCACCGGGTACTCGGTGCGGGCGGCGGAGTGGGCGATCGCCGCCGAGCCGACGCCGGCCTCGTTGGAGAAGGCGGCGCGCTTGAATCCCTGCACCAGGACGCCGATGAAGCCGCCGTAGGCCGCCGAGGGGTTGAATGCGCCTTCGAAGATCGAGCCGATGGCGGCCGGGATCTGGTCGGCGGACATGACGAGGACCGCGATGCAGGCGGCGACGTAGATCGCGCACATCGAGGGCACGATCTTCTCCGCCGTCTGGGCGATGCGCTTGATCCCGCCGATGATCACGACCCCGGCGAGCACGGTCATGATCGCGCCGTAGACCCAGCGGTGCTCCTCGAGGAAGGGCACCGTCTCCTTGATCGCGTTCAGCGACTGGTTGACCTGGAAGGTGTTGCCGCCGCCGAAGCTGGCGCCGATGCAGATCACCGCGAACATGACCGCCAGGACCTTGCCCAGCGGCGCCAGGCCGAGGTCGGACAAGCCCTTGGACAGGTAGAACATGGCCCCGCCCATGACCCGGCCGTCGGGTCGGACCTCGCGGTACTTCTGCCCCAGGGTGCACTCGACGAACTTCGAGGACATGCCCAGGAAGCCGGCGAAGATCATCCACAGGATCGCGCCCGGGCCGCCCAGGCTGACGGCGATGGCCACCCCGGCGATGTTGCCCAGGCCGACCGTGGCCGAGAGCGCCGAGGCCAGGGCCTGGAAGTGGCTCACCTCGCCCTCGTCGTCGGGGTTGTCGTAGCGCCCGCGGGTGACGTCGATGGCGTGCTTGAAGCCCCGCAGGTTGATGAAGCCCATCCGGATCGTGAAGAAGATGGCGCCGAGCACCAGCCAGGCCACGACCATCGGGATGGTGCCCTCGCCGGGCAGGATGTCGACGAAGAAGATGTTCGACAGTTCCTGGACCACCCAGCCGGCGGCCTCGTCGATGGTCTGCTTCCAGTCCCCGCCTTCGCTGGGGGCGGCCGCGGCTTGCTCGGCGGCGGGGGGCTCGGCGGGCTCCTGGGCGACGAGCGTGGCGCTGAGGAGCGGGAGCAGGAGCAGGGGCAGCAGGCGGAGCAGGTGCTTCATCGAGGTGGTCCACGGGTCCTGGGACCCGGATGACGGTCCGGCGATTGTGGCGGCCGCCGGGGATCGGGGCAAACCGGGCCCGGGCGGCGCTCCCGAGGGGGGGCGCTGGGAATTCGGGGGTAACCGATCGGCCCCGCTTCCGTCTGCCTGGGAAAGGAGGAACCAGGATGCGAGTGGACTTCAGCGAAGTGGAGAACATCGAGGACCTGCGGTCGGTGCCGGCCGGGGAATATCTGTGCCGGGTGGTCGAGGTCCGGGAGAGCGACAGCCCTGCCGGGCACAAGCGCTGGGGGCTGCGCTGGGAGGTGGTGGAGGGCGATTTCGTCGGCCGCACCGCCTGCTGGGACTCCCTGCATTGGTCCGACCGCGGGCTGGCCAGGGCCAAGTACGTGCTGCAGGTGCTCGGGCTGGACACCGGCGGGGAGCTGCAG
>CAZXTO010000183.1:0-7166 GCA_964643675.1 uncultured Planctomycetales bacterium | reverse complement strand
CAACAGGACCTGAGCCTGGTGCTGCTGGCGGGCGGGGCGGTGGCCGTCGCCGCGCGCTTCCCGGAGGGGATGGAAGAGCGGCGGCGGCTCAAGATCCGGCTCGCGCCCGCGGGCGGGGGAGAGGCGACCGTCTACAGCCGGGACTTCGGCGAAGGGCCTGTGGTGCTGCACTCCCTGCCCCCCGATTCCTACAACCTCGAGCTCCTGCACCCGAGCGCCGAGGAAGCGATCGCTCGCGTCGAAGGCTTCACCGTGACCGCCGGGGAGACCACCCAGGATCCGCGCTTGCTGCCGATCGACCTGCGCCCGGCCCTGCGCCTCGCCACCTTGCGCGTGCGGGCGGCCGACGGTTCGCCGTGGACGCAGCCGCTGCGCCTGACCTGGCTCTACCCGGGTCGGGGCGGGACCGGGGGCCTGCGGAGCGACGTCGAGGACGGGAGCCTGAAGGTGGCCTTCGACCCGTCTCAGCCGTCGACCTTGATGGTCGGCGCGGATGGCTACCGCCAGGTCCTCTTGCCGGAGTTCACCGGTGACCGCGAGCTGGTCCTCGGCGGCAAGATCGAGGCCTCGCTGCGCCTGACCGAGCCGCTCGGCGGAGCCGCGGCCGGTCACCGGGTGGAGCTGTGGATCGACCGCTATCCGGTCGCGGGCGGGCCGCGGGTCCTGTGGTCCCGGACCGAAGTCCGGGGCCAGCTCCAGCGGGCGGGGGTAGTCCAGGCAGTCTTCCCCGGCCCAGGTCTCTATCGGTGGAAGTGGACGGTCCGGAGCCACCCCGAATCGGTGGGGGGAGACGATTTTGTCGCCGACTTCGCCGGGGGCGAGTGGCGGATCGACGACGCCAGCCACGGCGGTGTGATCGACCTGGTGCCGCCGCCGGAGTTGCGCGCGGGGGCGGAGTGAGAGCGATTCGGAGAGCATCGGCCCTGGCTTGAGGAGCCGGAGCTGCGGAACGATGGACGAATGGCGGAACCGCGACCCCACGGTCCGCTAGGCTGGGGCCTTTCCACCTTGGTCCATGAAACGATTCCTCCCGCTTTGCATCCTGCTCCTCGGCGCCGGCCTCTGGTGGGTGTTGGCGTCGGGACCCGAGCCGCGAGCCTCAGTGGGGTCGCCGTCGGTCATCGATGGAGCCGGTGCCGAAGGGGGGGCAGCCGACGCCGGTCACTCCTTCGCCGGGTCGTCCGAACCGATCTCAACGGCGGCTTCCTCCACTCCGGCTGACCAACGCACCACCCTCCCCGACGACCCCGACCGCCCGCTGCTCGAGTATCAGGTCCAGGTCCTCGACGGCCTCAGCAAGCAGCCCTACCTCCCCGAGGAGCTGCTCTTCCTCGAGATGAGCGAAGAGCAGACCGAGGACTGGATCTCCGAGTCCTGGTCCGGCCTCGCCACGGTCAGCGACGAGGACCTCGCTCACTGCCAGCGCATCCCGGGCCAGGACCGCAGCGCCTTCACCGTGCGCACGCACGAGCCGCGCGCCCTGGTCCACGTCCGCACCGAGACCCACTCGGGCCTGCACTGGCTGCTCGCCTCCGGTCCGCGCGACGCGGTGCTCGAGGTCTTCCCGCGCCGCGGCCTCACGATCCGCCTGCTCGACGCGGCCGGCGCCCCCGTCCCGGACTGGAGCGTCGAGTTCGCCCCCGACGAGTTCGGCGCCTCGTGGGGGTCCGCCCACGCCACCACCGACGCCGACGGCCTCGCCAGCTTCGCCGAGCTCGGACAGGAGTTCCTACGCGCGGCCCACCGCGGCGAGCCGGGCTGGGTGCTCGCCGGCCTCGGCGGCGCGATGGAGCGCGGCACGGCCGTGCCGCTCGACCCCTGGCCGAGCGAGACGGTCGACATCCGCTTGCCGGCGGCAGGCGGTCTGGTCCTGCGCCTGGTCGACGGCGCCGGCCTAGAGGGTCGGGCCACCGCCTCGCGCATCGGCGGCCCGGAGCGCGGCTGGAGCCGCGGTTACCACTTCGCCCAGGCCGAGATCGTCGACGGCGTGGCGCGCTTCGACCGGCTCGCGCTCGGCCTGGACTTCGAGCTCCGCGCCTGGGTCGAAGGCTGGGGCGGGGACGGCAGCATCCCGGTGAAGGGGCCGAGCCAGCCCGGCGAGTCCCCCGAGGCCTGGCTGGACCTCGCCGCCGGCCCGAGCCTGCGCGGCCGCCTGGTCGACCCGGAGGGCGCGCCGGTCGCGGACACCGACTGCGCCTTCAGCAACACGCCCAACCGGCGCTACGGCAGCTTCCGCACCGACGCCGACGGCCGCTTCCACATCCTGCTCTCGGAGACCGTGGCCCAGGAGGAGCGGCTCTACCTCCTCCCGCACCGCGAGGACCGCGATCACCGCAACGACCTCAGCCGGATCGCGGTGCTCGAGCTCGGCGGCGAGCTCCCGCCCGGCTGGCACGAGCTCGGCGACGTCCTCCTGGAATCGACGCCGACCGTCGTCGCGGGGCAGGTGGTCGACGAGGCCGGCGACCCGGTCGATGGAGCCTGGCTGCGGGTGGAGCAGCCGCGCCCCGGCTCCGGAGACCGGTGGGACGAAGCGGCGGGCGTCGACGGCGTCTCGGTCGACGCCGAGGGCCGCTTCCGGATCCAGGGCTTGCTCACCCGCGAGGCCCCGACCCGCCTCAAGGTCTACGCCGACGGCTGGCTGCCGGTCGAGCCGCTGCCCATCACGCCCGGCGCCGAGGACCTCCGCATCCAGCTCCGCCAAGGCGCCTTCGCCGAAGCCCGCCTCGAGCTGCCGGAGGGCTTCGGGTGCTGGGACTTCGCGCTCTACCTCCACTCCGCCGGCCCGGACGAGGGCGGCGTGCGCCTCCGCCAGGAGGATGGCCTATGGACCTCGCGTCCGGCCGAAGCCGGCGAGTACCGCCTGGTCGTGCGCTTGGAGGACGAACGCGAGCCGCTGCTCGAGGTCCCCGGCATCCGGCTCCTCCCGGGCGAGACCACCCGCGACCCGCGCGCCTGGCCGATCGACCTGCGACCGCTGCTGCGACAGCTCGTGATCCGCGTGCTCGACGCGGACGGGGAGCCGATCGAGCAGCACGCCCAGTTCGGCCTTCCGATCCCACCCGGCACCAAGCTGGGCTGGAGCCGACCCTACTTCCTGCGCTCGGATCGCCTCGACGACCAGCGCTACCGCCTGCGCTGCGCCGCCAGCCGCGGGGAGGGCATCGCCGTCGCCGCCCAGGGCTACTGGGCCGGCTTCCTCGATTCCCCGCGCGACGGCGCCGAGGTCCGGCTGCAGCCCGAGGGGCGGCTGAGCCTCGACTGGGGCCGGGCGCTGGATCCCGGTCCGGACGGCCAGCAGCTCGCGCTGCAGCTCAATCTCGAAGGCGGCGACGCCCTCGACCCACGCTTCGCCGGGATCTCCTCCGGCCCTCGCGTGCTCGGGGCGGTGATGGGCGCCTCCCGGGCCGAGGTGGCCGTCGCTCAGCCAGGGCACTATGAGGTCTGGTGGCGGGTCTACCGGCAGGAGGAGGGGGAGCACCGGGAGTGGCTGGTGGCCAAGCAGGGCGATCCGATCGCGATCGACGGCTCCAAGCTCGGCGGGGTGATCCCCGTCACCATCCCGGCTGCGGTCCTCGCCGCCCTGGCCGGAGACCCGGCCGAGGAGGAGGCCGTCGAGGAACCCGGAGGCACGCGCTGAGCAACATCTTGCCCCGCCCGCGCTGCTAGAATCCGCCGTTTCCGCCCCACGGAACCCACCATGAGCAAGACGCACAAGATCGCAGTCCTGGCCGGCGACGGCATCGGCCCCGAGGTCGTCCGCGAAGGCCTCCGGGTCCTCGACGCCGCCCAGGAACGTTTCGGCTTCTCGACCGAGCGGGTCGAGTACCCCTTCGGCACCGACCACTGGCTGGCCACGAAGGACATCTTCCCCGACCAGGAGTTCGGCGAGGTCCAGGAGATGGACGCCGTGCTGCTGGGCGCCATCGGCGACCCGCGCGCGCCCGTCGGCCTGATCGAGCGCGGCATCATCGGCAAGCTGCGCTGGGAGCTGGACATGTACCTCAACCTGCGGCCGATCAAGCTGTACGACGAGCGCTACTGCCCGCTGAAGGACAAGGGCCCCGAGGACGTCGACATGGTGATCGTGCGCGAGAACACCGAGGACGCCTACGTGCACCCGCCGGTGTTCCAGAACCAGGGCACTCCCGACGAGATCGCCGAGCAGCCGATGCGCTACACCCGCAAGGGCACCGAGCGCGTGATCCGCTACGCCTTCGAGCTGGCGATGACCCGCCCGCGCAAGCAGCTGACCCTGATCGACAAGGCCAACGCGGTGCGGGCGCAGGACCTGTACACCCGCGTCTTCGAGGAGGTCGCGAAGGAGTACCCCGAGGTCAGCACCGACCACGCCTACATCGACGCCGCCTGCATGTGGATGGTGAAGAACCCCGAGTGGTTCGACGTCGCCGTGACCACCAACCTGTTCGGCGACATCATCACCGACCTGGGCGCGATGGTGCAGGGCGGCATGGGCGTCGCCGCCAGCGCCAACCTCCACCCCGGCAAGCTGAGCCTGTTCGAGCCGATCCATGGCAGCATGCCGAAGGCCGCCGGCAAGAACACCGCCAACCCGATCGCCACGGTCAGCGCCATCGCCATGATGCTCGACTACCTGGGCGAGAAGCAGGCCTCGGTCGCGGTCGAGACCGCCATCGCCGAGCTGCTCCGCTCCGACCGCGTCAAGGGCCTCAAGGCCGGCCTGCACTCCACCAGCGAGTGGGGCGACATGGTGCTGGAGCAGATGGGGGCGGTGCCCGCCTAGGGCGCTCCGCGGCGGCCGCCTGCCGCCGCCCGAATCGGGAGGGGTCGCCTCGGAGGAGGCGGCCCCTCCTTCCTTTCAGGGACCCTCGTCGGGCGCATCCGACGGGATCGGGACGCCCTGCACGTCCTCGTAGTGGAAGTCGATCTCGACCACCGCGGCGCGGCTTCCCGACCGGGAGATGAGGACATCGATGTCGACCCGGAGGCTGCCGTTCATGGCGGTCAGCTTGAGGTCGTGCTTGACGAAGTCGTCGGTGAGGTGACGCATGCCTCCGCGGGCCTCGAGGCCCAGCTCCAGGAAGGGAGCGGCGAAGTGGTCGATCAGTGACTGGGTGAAGGCATAGGTGCCGGCGGCATCGGCGGCGGTGGGGTCGGCCGGCTCCTCCGTGGCGAAGAGGTTGTAGAAATAGAGCGAGCGGTGCAGCTCGCGCAGCATCTCCACCCCGTCGCCGGACTCGCCGCTGCTGTGTCCGCTCTGCTCGAGGGGCTCGCGGAAGTCCTCGGGGACGTCCTCTCCCCACACCAGGCCGTCCGGGAGCGGGATCCCTTCCTCCAGGATGCGATCGACCGCGGAGGGGAGCTCTGCCCATTCCGCAGGGTGGGTCCAGTACCCGGGAGCCGCGCTGACGGCCGGCCCCCGTCCGCAGGCGGGGAGGAGCAGGGGCAGGAGGCAGAAGCAGGCGGCGATGCGAGCAGTGGTCATGGCAGGGGCCAGCGCTGCGCCGGGCTCAGGGGGTCGGTTCGAGGGGGACGCGGAAGCCGCCGGGACTCTCCAGGCGGAAGCGGAGGAAGACCACCGCCTTGCGGGACTCCATGGAGAGGTAGCCGTGTCCCTCGATGAGGATCGCGCCCTCCAGGCCGTGCAGCCGGAAGGCGTGGTGGCAGTCCTGGTCGAGCATGCTCAGGTGCGTGTCCGCCGGGCGCAGGCCAGCCTCGATCAGGGGTGCCAGGAGGTCGGCTTCGATCGATTGCAGGTAGGGCCAGGCCTGCCGCGGGGAGGGGCCATCCAGGTCGTCGACCTCCTCGAGCAACAGCTCCATCTCGTAGGCCACGCTTCCCTCGACGCTCCGGATGAGCCCGGCGCGTCGGTCAGGCACCGATCCCGGGCCGAGGACGCTGTGGGTGCCGAGGCTGCTCGGGGTCAGGACCTCGTACGGGTGGGAGGCCATCTGGGCCGGACTCCATTGCGTGCCGGGCGGCGGCCCGACCGGCCGTTCGAGAGCTTCGAGGACCTGGAAGGGGAGCTCGCTGAGGATGGGAGCCGGCTCGCTCGCGCATCCTCCGAGGAACGGCAGGGCGCTCATCAACAGCCAGGCTGAGGGGCGCAACATCATCCTGCCCGCGCTCCATCCGGCGGGTCGGCGTACTCCATCCTCGTCACGAGGATCGCGTCCCGGGTCTTCCGGTTCAGGTAGACGCTGATCTCCATCCGGAGCAGGCCGCCGTTGGCTTCCAGGCGAGTGCTGCGCAGCACCGAATCGAAGGTGCCGAGGTTGTGGCCGCCCTTCTTCTTCAGGCCGAGCTCGAGGTAGGGGGCGGCCAGGGCGTCGCAGACCGTCCCGGCGAAGTCCATCGCCGGCCTCGGCGAGTTCCCGTCGAGGTCCACGACCTCGGGCGCGACCTGGAGACCGGACACGGTGGCGTAGCCGTTCGCCCGATGCAGAAGGTTGCTCGGTGTGGCGTCCTGTTCGAACCGGCCGCCGCCGCCCATCGCTCCGGAGAAATACGCCTTCCTCCGCGTCGGGGAGGTCCACTCGGCCCAGACCAGGCCTTCGGGCAGGAGCACCTCCTCCTGCATGAGGTGGCGGATCCGGACCGGCAGGGGCAGCGGCGGCGCTTCGGCCCGCGAGGCCCTTCCGCCGAGCGGATCCTCGCCGCGATCCGGGGCGGCGCAGCCGACCAGGGGCAGGAGAGCCAGGACGAGAGGCAGCGCGCTTCGGCGCCGAGCGAGAAAGCAAGCGTCGGGTCGGGATAGCACGCCGCGATCCTAGCAGGGAATTGAGTTCAGCTCGCCCGCCGTCCGGGCCGAAGGAGAGCTGAGGTTATCCATGGACCGGAAATTCAACTGCTGGGAAGTGCTCGCCTGCGGCCGCGAGCCCGGCGGCCCCAAGGCCGCGACGGAGGGCGTCTGCCCCGCCAGCACCGACGCGAGCTACGACGGCGTCAACGGCGGCAAGAACGCCGGGCGCTTCTGCTGGGTCATCAGCGGCACCTTCTGCCGCGGGGAGGCCTGCGGCAGCAACGTGAAGGACTGCGTGGACTGCGTCCTGTGCCCCTTCATGCAGCGCGTGGCCGACGAGGAGGGAGGCCACTTCGTGCTGAACGAGGCCGAGCGGCGCGAGCAGCACATCGAGGACATCCAGCGGCGCGCCAGTTAGGCGCGCTGGCCTCGGCACCCCGCG
>CAZXTO010000182.1:0-7188 GCA_964643675.1 uncultured Planctomycetales bacterium | reverse complement strand
GGGGTGGAGCCGACCGAAGCCGGCTTCCGGGCGGCGCTCGAGGCGGCCGAGGCCGGCCGCGAGGGCGGCCTGGTCCTGCTCGGCCACTACGACCACTTCCTGCTGCTCGACGCCTGGCTACGCGATTTCCTGGCCGCCGACCCCGAGCGCCGCCTGCTGCTGGCGGGCCGCCGCGCCCCGGGCATTGGTTGGGCGCCGTGGGGCTCGCGCCTGCTCGCGCTGCGCCTCGAGGGCCTGCCGGCGGCGGAGGCGCGCGAGCTGCTGGCCGAGGCCGGCTGGACCGGGCCGAGCGCCGAGCGCCTGCTTCAGCTCACCCAGGGACACCCGCTCGGGCTCGAGCTGGCGCTCGCCGGAGGCGGACCCTCCAGCGCGATGGAGTTCGAGGACCTCGCCCTGCCGGGGCTGGTGCAACGGCTGACGCGCTACTTCCTGGATGAGATCGAGTCGCCGGCCTTGCGCGAGGCGGTCGAAGCAGCTTCCGTCCTGCGGCGGCTGACCGCGCCCTTGCTCCAGGCGCTGCTGCCGGGCCAGGACGGACCGAGCCTCTACGACCAGCTCGCCGGCCTGCCGCTGTTCGAGGTCCGGCAGGACGGCCTGGTGCTGCACCCGACGGTGCACGAGGCGATCGCGGAGCAGCTCCGGGCGGCCGACCCGGCGCGCTTCCTGCGCTACCGCCGCCGCGCCTGGCGGGTGCTGGAACCGCGCGGCGGCGAGGTCGGCCGCCGCGAGGTGTGGCGGCACACCGCCGACGTCATCTATCTGCTGGACGATCCGATCGTGCGCGAGGCCTTCTTCCCGAGCGGCGCCACCGGCTACAGCGTCGAGCGGGCCGGTCCGGAGGACCACCAGGCGGTGCTGGCGATCGGCCGTCGCCACGACGGCGCCGGCGGTGAGGCCTTGCTGCGCCATTGGCTGGAGGCCGCGCCCGAGGCCTTCAGCGTGGTCCGGGAAGGCGGCGGCGGGGTGGCCGGCTTCTCGCTGCTGTTCGACCCCGGCGCGGTCGGCGAGCAGGCCCTGGCGGCGGACCCGCTGGCCAGGGCCTGGTGGCGGGATCTGCCCGAGGGCTTGCGCCGCGGACAGGGGCGGGTGCTGTTCCTGCGCCGCTGGTTGGGCCGCGAGGCCGGCGAGGCGCCGTCGCCGGAGCAGGCCGCCTGCTGGCTGGACGTCAAGCGCGCCTACCTGGAGATGCGGCCGCTGCTCGAGCGGGTCTACCTGGCGGTGCGTGAGCTCGGTCCCTATGGCGCCGCCGCGACCAAGCTCGGCTTCGCCCCGCGCCTGGAATTGAGCGCCGCCGGCGCGGAGCAGCCGCCGCTGGTCTCGGCCGTGCTCGACTTCGGCCCCGGCTCGGTCGACGGCTGGCTGAGCCGGCTGGTGCGCCACGAACTCGGCTGGAGCGACGCCTTCCGGCTCGACGCCGACCGCCACGAGCTGGTCCTGAACGGCGTGGCGGTGCCGCTGAGCCCCCGCGAGCTCGAGGTCCTGACCGTCTTCGCCGAGCAGCCGGGCGCGGTAGTGAGCCGCGAGGCCTTGCTGGATCGCGCCTGGGACGGCGGCCTTTCGGTCGGCAGCAACGTGGTCGACGTGCTGGTGCGGGCCTTGCGCAAGAAGCTGGGCGAGCGGGCCGACCTGATCGAGACGGTGCGCGGCGCCGGCTACCGCCTGCGCCTGTGAGCGCCGCTTCTCATCTGTCTTTCATGTTGGCCGGAGCCGCTCCGGGTAGTTTCGGTGGATCGAGCGGCGCCTCCGCGCCGCCCCCTGCCACCACCATGACCGGAACCACCACTGCCAGCCTGTTCGAGCGCCTCGGGGGAACCGAAGGCGTCACCCGCATCGCCGACGAGGTCGTCGAGGCCCACCTCGCGAACCCGATCATCGGCAAGCGCTTCCTCGACACCGACGCCGCCGCCCTCAAGGAGCTGGTGCGGGACTTCGTCAGCGCCGGCACCGGCGGCCCCGCCGAGTACCAAGGGCGCGACATGCAGAGCGCCCACCGCGGGCTGAACCTGAACGAGCGCGAGCTGGTCGCCGCGATCGACGACATCCTCGGTGTGCTCGACCGCAACGGCATCGGCGAGGACGCCCGGCGCGAGATGCTGGCGATCCTCTACTCCTTCAAGGACGAGGTGTTGTTCCAGTAGGAGCGCCGCGGGCGGCGGTCGCCCGCGCCGCCGTGGGTTATCGTGGAGAGGGGCGCCTGGCCGCGCCGGAGCCCCTCCCGCATGTTCGCGACCCTGCTCTGCTTTCCCTTGATGGCGGCGCCGGCCCAACCCCAGGCGGTGGTCGGCGGCGCCTGGGAGCGCTCCCTGCGCCTCGACGGGGCGCCGGTCGAGATGCTGGGGGAGGAAGTGATCGGCTGCGGCGACCTGGACGGCGACGGCTACGCCGACTTCGCGGCCAGCGCGACCTGGGCCGTCAGCCAGGGCACCAAGACGGGCGCGGTGGTCGCCTACTCCGGCCGCGACGGCGCGGAGCTGTGGCGCTTCCTGCCGACGCAGCCCGACGTCGAGCTCGGCGCCAGCCTGGCGCGGCTCGATGACCTCGACGGCGACGGCGTGGCCGAGCTGGCCAGCGGCGCCCCCTTCGCCGCGGTCGGTTCTTGGTTCTGGACCGGCTCGGTGTTCGTGATCTCGGGCCGCACCGGCGCGCTCCTGCGCCGCCACGACGGCAGCGGCGACGACCAGGCCTACGGCTACGCGGTCGGCGCCTGCGGCGACCTCGACGGCGACGGGGTCGGCGAGCTGCTGGTCGGCGCTCCGCGCCGCAACCCGAACGGGGTCCCCCGCGGCGGCGCCGGCTACGTCTACAGCGGCGCCAGCGGGGCGCTGTTACACGAGGTCGACGGCGGCTTCGCCTACGGCTTCCACGGCTGGGCCGCAGTCGGTCTGGACGACCGCGACGGCGACGGCGTGCCGGAGTTCTGCTTCTCCTCGCCCCAGGCCACGGTGGCCGGGCAGCAGAAGGCCGGGCACGTCGCGATCTACTCCGGGGCCACCGGCGCGATCTACCGGGGGCACCGCGGCGAGGCGCTCGGGGACCTGTTCGGGTCCGCCCTGGCGACCTGCGCCGACGTCGACGGCGACGGCAGCCGCGAGCTCCTGGTCGGCGCGCCCGAGCACGGCTTCCACGACGTCGGCGCGGCCTACCTCTACTCCGGCGGCGAGGGGGCGCTGCTGTGGAAGTGGACCGGCGAGAACGACCACGACCAGCTCGGTTACGCCCTGGCCGGCGGCGGCGACCTGGACGGTGACGGCGACCCCGACGCGGCCCTGGGCGCGTGGCTGACCGACTACGGCGGCAGCAACGCCGGTTCGGCGTACTTGGTCGACGGCGCCAGCGGGGCCCTGATCCACCGGGTCGACGCGCAGGCCCAGGCCACCGGGCCGCTGTGGTTCGGCCAGGCGCTGGCGATCGCCCCCGACTTGCAGCGGGACGGCCTCGACGACCTCGTGGCCGGCATCCCGGACGCCGGTGGTTTCCAGCTCCACGGCGCGGTCGAGGTCCATTCCCTGGCCCCCTTCCTGATCCCGGACCGCCCCGACTTGTCCGCCGCCGCCGGCCCGCCCACCGTGCTCCGGATCGACTTCCCGGCCTCGGAGGCCGGTGTTGCTTATCAGCTACTCGCCTCCGGATCCGGCACCGGTCCCAGCGCGATCGCCGGCGTCCTGGTGCCGCTGGCGACCGACGCGCTGACCCTGCGCCTCGCCGGCGGCTGGGTGCCGCCCAACCTGGCCGGCGGCCGCGGCCAGCTCGACGCCGCCGGCGACGCCCTCGCGGTGCTGGCCGGCCACCCGCGGCTGGTGGCGGCGGTCGGCCGCAGCGTCCACCTGGCGGTGTTGAGCTACGACCGCGGACCGCAGCCCGGCCGTCTCAGCTCGATCGCGCGCACCCTGGTCGTCGTGCCCTGAGCGGCGCCTTCAGAAGCGCAGCTCGTACTGCAGCTTGAGCACGGTGTCGTAGCTCTCCGGCACCATGTGGGCGCCGACGCCGTGCCAGTTGTAGGTGATCACGAAGAACAGCTCCGACTCGGGGGTGATGGTCCAGCGCAGCCGGTTGTTGGTGCCGAGCTCGTCGCTCTCGTCGTCGTACTGCAGGTAGCTCGCGATCACCAGGTCCGGCGACAGGTTGAAGGTGAAGCGGGCCCGGTAGGCGTCCTCGGTGAAGGCGCCGGCCGGCAGCCGGCCGACGTTGCGCTCGAGGTCGAGGTCGACGGTCAGCAACGGGAACGGGTTGAGCTCCAGCGACAGCTCGTAGTTGTGGAGCCGGCCGGTGTAGAACTCGCCGGTCCACCAGCTGGCCTCGACCGCTACCGCGCGCTTGCCGGCGCTGTCGAGGCTGAAGCCGTAGCGGTCCCAGCGGTGGGTGCCGGGCCGGACCTCGACGCCGTCGGCGACCTCGAAGCGCTCGGTCGGTCGGTCACCGCTGGTGTTGAGGCCGAACTCGATCTCGTCGCCGCTCTCGAGCTGCCACGAGAGCGGCTCGAACCAGGCGATGTAGCTCTCCCAGCGGCCGTTCAGGTCGGTCGTGTAGACGCTGCCGAACTGGTAGTACATCTGCCGCAGCCAGTCGAGCTCGGGGCGCGGCTTGTACTCGGCGCCGACCCGGTAGCGGTGCACGCCGCGGCGCGGCACGAAACCCAGCGAGGGGTCGAAGTCCTCGCCGATGCGCTTCCAGGAGAAGTCGAGCTCCCACAGGTCGTTGGGGTACTCGAGCTTGGCGCCCATCGCGCTGCGGTCGCCGCCGCTGTCGCCCTCGTGGCCGGCGCCGAGCAGCCAGGCGCCGGCGAGGAAGTTGCGCTCGCCGCCGAAGGAGGAGGTCTGGTAGGTGAAGTCGGCCCCGGCCATCCAGGCGCCGTTGCGGCCCAGCGGGTCGCCGGCGGTGGCGATCATGCCGACCGAGGACTCCTCGAACAGGTCCTGCTTGAGCCGGACCACGCCCATCGCGGTCTCGGGCGCGACCCCGTCCTGCTCGCCGACCTGGGTGGCGAGGGCGCCGAGGCTGGTGCCGCCGAAGCGGCCGGTGGCCTTCATGCCGGCCAGCAGCGGCACCTCTTCGCCGCCGACCAGGCCGATGCGGCGGCTGTGGAAGGGCACCACGTCGCGGCCGAGGCCGAAGCCGAAGTCGAAGAAGTCATCGCCCTCGAGGAAGAAGGCCCGCTTCTCGGGGAAGAACAGCGGGAAGCGGGTCAGGTTGGTGCGGCGGGTGTCGACCTCGGTCTCGGCGAAGTCGGTGTTCAGGGTCATCGCCAGCTCGAGGTCCGGCTGCGGCTTCCAGCGCAGGTCCATGCTGGGCTCGAAGTCGTACTCGCGCGGCTCCTCGGGGCCGGGCTTGGCCGCCTGGGCCACCGCCGCCGGCCGCAGGCTGAAGCCGCTGCCGAGCTCGAATTCCGGCAGGCCGGTGAGCAGGCCCGCCTGGCTGGTCTTGATCGAGTTCCAGTTCTGGCTGGCGCCGGCCCAGCGGTCGGTCTCGAGCTTGCGCTGGATGCGCCGCTGGATGTTGAGGTGCCAGCGGTCGAGGGCGGGGTCGAAGGCCAGGGTGCGGACCGGGATCCGGATCTCGACGCTCCAGCCGCCGCCGTGGCGGTGGGCGGCCGCCTCCCAGATGCCGTCCCAGTTGCGGTTCAGGCCCTCGCCGCGGTCGGTGATCAGGGCATCGAAGCGGGCGCCGAGCGGGTTGACCGAGAACAGGTAGCCCGAGCGGCCGTCGAGGAAGGTGCCGAGGATGACGCGGACGTGGTCCTCGCCGCCGAGCGAGCCGTCGCGCGCCACGTTGAAGGCGACGACGCCGTCGGGCTCGGGGTCGGCGCAATCGATGCCGAACCAGAGCTGGTCGCGGTCGGCCAGGACGCGCACGGTGGTGCGCAAGCTCGGGGCGGCCCCCTCGACCGGCTCGACCATGGTCAGGTCCTCGATCAGGCCGGCCTGCTGCCAGGCGGCCTCGTCCAGGCGGCCGTCGAGCCGGATCTCGCCGTCGGGGCGGCCGGCGCGGACCTGCGGCGGCCCGGTCTCTTGGGCGGCCAGGCGCGGCGTCGTCAGCAGGGCGATCAGGCAGGGCCAGGCCGCAGCGGCGAGGAGCCGGTCGCGGCGAGGGCCGGGGGTGGGGGAGCGATGCGCCATCCAGGGCCGCGGCGAGGCGGCCGGCGGCGACCGGATTCTAGGGGGCGCGCTCGGCTTCGAGGCGGCGGAGTTCGGCCTCGGCGGCGATGCAGCCGAAGGCCGGCGACCCGCGCTCGGCCAGTCCGCGCAGCAGCTCGAGCGCCCCGGCTCGGTCGCCGGTCTGCAGCCGGTGGTTGGCGAGCCCGAAGCCACGGGTGGCGTCCTGGATCGGATCCGCGCCGGGCTCGCCGGGCAGCGCGTCGAAATCCCCACGGTAGAGGAGCAAGAGCTGGTGGTAGGCGTGGTTCTCGAGGATGTCCCAGGCCGGGTCGACCGGCGCCAGCACCGCGGGGGCGCGCTAGGGGGCGGAGGAGCGGAGCGTGCTAAGGTAGAGCCAGTAGCGCGCCGCGGACTCCATGTCCGGGTTGCGCGAGGCGGCCAGGCAGGCGCCGAAGGCGGCCGTCGCGGCGTCGAACTCGGCGCGGCAGAAGCGCGCCAGGCCGAGGTGGTACCAGACGTTGGTGTGCAGGCTGCTGGTCGGCTGGTTGCGGGCGTTGGGCAGGCCGTCCTGCTCGACCACGTCGGGCTGGTCCCGGATCAGCTCGGCCGCGCGCGCGAGGTCTTCCACCGCGCGCTCGAAGCGCCGCAGGCTGAGCCAGCGGTGGCCGCGGTGCCGCAGCAGCGGGGCAGAGTCCGGGTTCAACTCCAGGCCGCGGCCGTAGACCTCGATCGCGTCCTCGTAGCGCCCGAGATAGCCCAGCCGGCGGCCGTACCAGATGATCCGCTCCTCGTCCTGCGGCGCCTCGAGCAGGGCCAGGAAGGCGGCGGCGGCCTTCGCCTGGTGGTCTTGGTCGACCCGCCCGGTCGAGGCCGAGGCGGCCTCCGGTTCCGGCCAGGCCGGCGCCTGGCAGCTCGGACCGAGCGGAAGCAGCCCGGCCAGGGCGAGCAGGGGGAGGAGCGGGAGGTGTCGCGGCGCCGGCATGGCCCCAGGGTCGCAGATCCCCGCACCGGCGCGAACGCCGTTTGACCCCGGCGTCCAGCCCGGTTGGCGGCCTTCCCGCGTGGACCTATCCTGTCCTGCCTGAATCCGGCCGTC
>CAZXTO010000181.1:0-7188 GCA_964643675.1 uncultured Planctomycetales bacterium | reverse complement strand
GGTGGCCGAGGGCTTCGGAGACGGTGGGGCGGCCGGCGGCGACCTCGAGGACCTGCCGGTAGAGCTGCTCGCCGATCTGCTCGAGGGTGGCCTCGCCGGTCAGGACGGCGCCGGCGTTGAGGTCCATGTCGCCGCGGAGCTTGGCGTAGGTCTGGGGGTTGCCGCAGATCTTGAGCACCGGCGAGATGGCGGAGCCGACCACCGAACCGCGGCCGGTGGCGAACAGGGTGAGGTGACAGCCGCAGGCGATCATCTCGGCGATCTCGGCGTTGTCGGCGATGTTGGCGAAGCCGAAGCGGGTCTCGCCGGCGGGCACCACGTCGAGCAGGTGGAGGCCGCCGCCGGTCGGCTGGTCGCCGGGGCGGATCAGGCCGGCGATCGGCGCGCTGCCGCTCTTGGCGTAGGCGCCCATCGACTTCTCCTCCTGGGTGGTCAGCTCGCCGACCGCGTTGCCGGAGGCGAAGCTGCCGTGGCCGAGCACCGCGTAGTGGCGGCGCGCGTTCTCGACCGCCTCGACCAGCCGCCGCCCCAGCTCGGGCGTCACCGCGCGCCGCGCCAGGTGCGCTTCGCAGCCGATCAATTCGCCGGTCTCCTCGAAGATGCAGGTGGCGCCGTCCTCCGCCAGCCGGTCGAAGGCCAGGCCGACCGCCGGGTTGGCGGTCAGTCCGCTGGTGGCGTCGGAGCCGCCGCAGATCGTGCCGACCACCAGCTCGCCTGCGGCCATCTCGGCGCGCGGGGTTTCGGCCAGCTGCTCCAGCGCCGCCTCCACCCAGTCCTGGCCGGCCGCGATCGAATCCAGCGTGCCGCCCTCCTCCTGGATCACCAGGCTGCGCACCGGCCGCCCGGACTCCGCCACCGTCCGCTCCAGCCCGGCGCGGTCGAAGCTCTCGCAGCCCAGCGAGACCAGCAGCGCCGCGCCCACGTTCGGGTGGGTGCAGAGCCGCTTCATCACGTGCTCGGCGTAGTCGTTCGGATAACAACCCGGGAAGCCGATCAGCTGCGCCCCGCGCCGCCGCGCCGGGGTCGCGATCTCGCGCGCGACGTGATGCGCGCACTCGACCAGGTAGGCGACCAGCACCACGTTGCGGATGCCCTTGCGGCCGTCCGCGCGCAGGAAGCCCTGGATCACGCTCCCGCCTCCCGCGCCGCCCGGTGGTCCAGGTAGTCGCTGCGTAGGTTGTGGACGTGCACGTAGTCGCCGGCCGCGATCGCGCACGAGGCCGACCCGATCGGTTCGCCGTACTTCCGCACCGGCGCCCCCGCGGCGATCGCCCGCAGCGCGATCTTGGCGCCCAGGTTCAGGTCTCGCGGCGCCACCAGCTCGACCCCGGCGACCGTGAAGCGCTCCCCGCTCGCGATCGGCGCGGTCAGCACCGCGACGTCGTCGTCCGGGTGGATGCGCAGCGCGCGCGGCGCGCCCTCGGCGGCGGGGGAGTTGCTCATTCCGGCACCGGCATGCCGCCGGCTTCGCTGGCACGATAGCAGGCCTCGACCATCGCCATGGTGTGGTAGACGTCCTCGACGCGGGTCAGCAACTCCTCGTCCTCGCCGGCGGCGAAGCGCTGCAGGTTGGCCATGGTGCCGATGAAGGCCTCGGGGAACCACGAGCCCTGCAGCTCCACCGCGCGCCACTCGGCCGCCCCGCCGTCCTCCGGCAGCAGGCAGTACTCGAGGCGGTCCGGCTCGCCGGCCGGGTAGTTCAAGTTCACGCCCATCGTCGCCTTGATCGCGCCGCGGGTGCCCTCCCACAACAGGTAGCTCTCCTGGTGGCGCGGGCCGTACTCGTGGCTGTGATTGGTGCTGAAGCCGACGCTGCGCTCGGGCCCGTAGTCGAAGGCGGCCCGCGTCCGCACCGAGGCGAGCTGCGGCGAGCCCGGGTGCTCGCGGGTGGCGCAGCACACCCCGCGCGGCTCACCGAAGAAGCTGCGGATCAGGTCGATGTAGTGGATCGAGTGGTACTGGATCTCGAGCCGCGGCGCCTCCTGCAGGAAGTCCCACAGCTCCCATGGCGTATGGACCGTCACCCGCGCCTCCATCGCGTGCAGCTCGCCGAGGGCGCCGCGGTCGATCAGCTCGCGCGCGAACAGGCAGTAGGGGGCGAAGCGCAGCTGGTGGTTGACCGCTGCGACCAGCCCCTTGGCGCGGCACAGCTCGCGGATGGCGCGGGCGCCGTCGAGGTCCTCGCCCATCGGCTTCTGGATCAGGACGGTCGCCCCATCGGGCAGCTGCTCGAGCACGCCGAGGTGGGCGTCGGCCGGCAGCGCCAGGTCGAAGACGGCCTCGGCGGGCGCGCCGGCGATCAGCTCGGCGGCGTCGGCGGCCACCCGCGGGATCCCGAACTCGGCCGCGAGCGTCTCGGCGCGGGCGCGGTCGAGGTCGCAGATGCCCTCGACGGGGAGGCCGCCCAGCCGGTAGGCCGGCAGGTGGGCGCTGCGGACGATGCCGCCGGCGCCGACCAGGCAGATCGGGCGCGGCTGGGTGGGGAGCGGCCAGCTCTGGGAGGCGCGGTTCCAGTCGGGGGCGGGCATCGTTCGGGGGCGGCCAGGACCGGGCCGGAGGGGCCGCATTGTCGCATAGCCGGCTCCGTCGCGGGCCCGTCTCCGGGGAGGTTTGGAGAGAACGGGTCGCCTCCGCGATCGATGCCTCGCGGCGCGTCGGCCTAGAATCCGGCCATGCTTCGCGCCATCCTGGCCTTCTCCTGGCTTCTCACCCCTTGGGCGTGGTCGCAACAGGCGGTCGAGGTCCACTTCCCGGAGGTGGAGGAGGCCCGGGCGATCCTGCTCGATGAAGAGATGGAGCCGTACTTCTCGGGGCTCCAGCCGCGCGAGATCGCGCTCATGAGCGGCGCCGCCTTGCCGCCGGAGATCCTGGCCGGCGGCCTCGAGGCCTGCCGGGCGGAGGCCCGGCGCCGCTGGGCTGCCGACGTGCGGAGCTACACCGCCGAGGAGCAGCAGGCCCTGCGCGCCGCGATCGAGGCGCTGAGCGCCCGCCTTCGGCCCGACTTCCCGCTCTTCGCCGAGCAGCCCTGGGTCCTGCTGAAGGTGCGCGCGGGCCACTGCTGGGGCATGCCGCACACGCGCGGCCCGGCGATCGTGTTCGACGAGGAGGTGGTCCGGGCGCTGACCGCCGCCCCGCCGGAGCGCGCCTTCGGCCTGCTCGCCCATGAGCAGATGCACGTCTTCCAGCGCCGCCACCCGGAGCGGATGCGCCGCTTCTATCAGCGCGACTTCGGCCTGGTGGATGCGCCGTCGATCGAGGGGCACGCGTGGCTCGACCGCAACCAGGTCACCAACCCCGACGGCGTGCGCCTCGAGTGGGTGCTGCGGCAGGGGACCGGTGAGGCCGCGCGCTACTTCTGGCCGCGCACGATCCTCGACCCGGAGAGCGATGCCGTCGCGGGAGGCCGGCCGCCCTTCCTCGCCCTGGCGGTGGAGCTGGAGCGGCGACCCGACGGCGGCTTCCGGGTGATGACCGACCCAGAGGGGGTGCCGCGGCACTCGCCGTTGACGGAGCTGCCGGCCTACCTCCAGGCCTTCCCGGAGGGCTACGCTCACGACCACCCCAACGAGGTCTCGGCCTACCTCTTCGACGCCCTGGCGGTCGAGGACCCGGCCGCGCCACGCCTGTCGCCCGAGCTGCGCGAGCGCTTCCGGGTCCTGTTCGGCGGCGCCAGCGCCCGCCTGCTCCAGCTCCACGCGCCGGTCGACCGCTGGGACGAGGGCGTGCCGCTCGGCAACGGCCTGATGGGGGCCTTGCTGTGGGGGAGCGGTTCGACCATCCATCTCTCGCTCGACCGCGGCGATCTGTGGGACGAGCGCCTGCCCGAGGTCTTCCACGAGCCGGATTGGAACTACGCCACGATCCGCCGCCTGGTGGCCGAGGGCGACGCCGCCGAGCTGGTGCGGCGCTTCGACCGCCCCTACAACCAGATCCCCTATCCGACCAAGCTGCCCGGGGGCCGTCTGGTGCTGGAGCTGGAGCCAGGCCACCAGGCCAGCCGCTTCTGGCTCGACGGCCAGCGCGCGGTCGGCGGGGTCGACTTCGCGCCGCAGGAGGTGGCGACCGCCGCCGGGGGCCGCGTCGCGGAGTCCTCGCTCGAGGCCTTCCTGTCGGCGCGGAAGTCGGTCGGGCTGGTCCGGATCCCCGGTCGTCTGGAGGCGGTCTCGATCACCCGGCCTGCCGGCTTGGACCGACTCGGCTACGGCCCGGCTGCGGAGCGCTCGCAGGTCGGCGAAGGAAGGGGCACGACCTCCCTGGTCCAGACCGCCGCCGACGGCCTGGAGTACGCGATCCTGGCGAGCTGGCGCCGCACGGCCGGCGGCACCCTGCTGGCCTGGAGCATGGCCACCAACCGCGAAGCGGAGCAGCCCCTGGAGTTGGCCCGGCGACGCGCCGAGGCCGCCCTCGAGGCCGGCTTCGACTCCGCCCTCGGCCCGCACCTGGATTGGTGGGAGGACTTCTGGGCCACCTCCTCGGTGTCCTTGCCCGACCCCGACCTCCAGCGCCACTACGACCTGGTGAAGTACTACTACGGCGCGGCCTCCCGCCAGGGAGCGCCGCCGATGCCGCTGCAGGGGGTGTGGACCGCCGACGAGGGCGGGCTGCCGCCGTGGAAGGGGGACTTCCACCACGACCTCAACACCCAGATGAGCTACCTGGCCTACCACGCGGCCGGATTGCGCGAGGCGGGCTCGAGCTTCCTCGACCAGCAATGGGAGCTCCTGCCGGTCTATCGGGCCTTCGCGCGCAGCTTCTACGACGTCGGCGGCGCGGTCGTGCCCGGGGTCGCGACCCTGGGCGGCAAGCCGACCGCCGGATGGTCGATGTACTCCCTGTCGCCGACCAACGGCCTCTGGATCGGGCAGAGCTTCGATCTGCATTGGCGCTACACCCGCGACCGCGTCTTCCTGGAGCAGCGCGCCTATCCGTGGCTGCGCGCGGTGACCGAAGCCGTGCTCGAGCTGATGGAGGAGCAGGACGGTTCCCTGCGCTTGCCGCTGTCGAGCTCGCCCGAGATCCACGACAACAGCCTGCGCGCCTGGCTGCCGCCGAACTCCAACTACGACCAGGCGCTGATCGACTGGGCCTGCGGCGCGCTGGCCGAGATGGCGGAAGAGCTCGGCGACGATCTGGAGGCCGCCGCCTGGCGACGGGTCCGGAGCAAGCTCGAGCCCTTCGTGCTCGACGACGAGGACGGCGGCTTGGCCTTCGCCCGCGGCGAGTTCTACCGCGGCTCGCATCGGCACTTCTCCCACGCCATGGCGATCCACCCGCTCGGAACCCTGAACCGCGACGGCAGCGTCGAGGACCGCCGCGTCATCGACGCCACCGTCGAGCGCATGCGTCGGCACGGCGGCGACTGGTGGGTCGGCTACAGCTACTCCTGGTTCGCCTGCCTGGCGGCCCGCGCGGGCCGGCCCGAGCTGGCGCTGGACATGCTGCGTGACTACGAGCGCGCCTTCATCCTGCGCAACGGCTTCCACGTCAACGGCGACCAGACCAAGAGCGGCCTGTCGAAGTTCCAGTACCGGCCGTTCACGCTCGAGGGCAACTTCCTGGCCATGGAGGCGGTCCACGAGATGCTGCTGCAGAGCTGGGGCGGGGTGCTGCGCGTGTTCCCGGCGGTCAGCGAGCGTTGGCCCGAGCTCTCCTTCGAGCGGCTGCGGGCCCAGGGCGGCTTCGTGGTCAGCGCGCGTCGCGGTGGCGGGCGGACGGCGGAGGTCTCGATCACCGCCACGGTCGACGGCGTGTTGCGCCTGCAGGACCCCTTCGCGGGTGAAGGAGGCCGCTGGGAGCCGGAGCCGGCCCGCGAAGGCGGCTTGTTGGTGCTGCCGATGGAGGCGGGGCAGGTGCTTCGCGGGTCTCGCTGAAGCCGCCGCCGAGGGCCTCGCCTCGTCCGCGTCGTTCGGCTCAGTACTTCAGCCGGAGGAAGCGCGGCCGGTAGATGTCGGCGTAGGTGAAGTGGTCCCAGAAGCTGCCGAAGGTGTTCACGTTGAAGCTGATCAGCAGCTCGCCTGGCGCCGACAGGTGCGGGTGGGCCTTGGCGTGGTAGGTGAACAGGCCGGCCGGCACCGGCGGGATCGGGATGTCGTAGACGACCGTGAAGTCGCTCCACGGGCCCTCCGGCCGCGGCGCGCTGCGGATCGCGACCTGGCCGCCGATGGTGTCGAGCATGAAGACCATCAGGAAGCGGCCGTCCGGCAGCGGCGTCACGCTCATCTCGGTGCTGATGCGCCCGGCGATCGGCTTGCTGTCGACCACGGCGGCGCTCCAGCCGACGCCATCCCAGTAACGCCAGGCGTCGAAGTCGCCGAAGTCGGCCCGGGGCACCCGGGCCACGATCGCCTTCTTGTTGCTCGGGTCCTCCTGGATGCCGTAGACGTAGACGTAGCCGTCGGGGTGCGGCGCGCCGGCTTCGGCGCTGTTGTCGAGGATCGCGCCGCCATAAGCGAGCTGGCCGCGGGAGCTGTTCTCGGGCCGCCAGAACGGCGTCTCGCGCTGCACCGCGTTCGGGAAGGGCGGCCGGTCGTTCAGCGGGATCGTGATCAGGCTGATGCCGTAGCGGGCGAAGGGCGGCGGGTTCGTGGAGAAGCGCGCCGCGAACAGGTGCAGCTCGTCGCCGATGGCGATGCCGTCCTTCATCCAATAGAACTCGCCGGGCAGGGTGCTGGGCGTGGTCGGCACGAACATCGCCGCCGGGTTGCCGTTGAGCTCGCCCCAGTCGAAGCGGATGAGGCCCGCGGCGGGGCCGGCGTTGGCGGGCAGGTAGGCGATGGTGTTGTTGACCAGGGTCGTGCCCGGCAGGCGGCTGCCGCCCGGATCGACGTCGCCGATGAAGGTGTCGCTGAAGACCCAGAAGGTGCGGGACTGGGAGTCGGGTGCGTCCTTGCCGTCGAGCGGGATCGAGTAGATCCCGTCCGCGCCGGTCCAGCCGCTGCTGCGGTCGAAGACCCCGGTCCAGTCCGGGGCGGTCTCGACCGTCCAGGTGGTCTGCGGAGCGGCCAAGAACAGGGCGGCGAGCAGCAGTGACATGGCAATCCAGCCTACCAGGGGATCCGGCGCGCGGCCGGCCGGAAGCCGCTGCTAAGCTGCGGCGTGGACCGCTGGCCCGAGATCCGATTCCGCGCCGCCGCCGAGCGCCTCCAGGGCGTAGTCGAGCGCACCCCGCTGGCGCCCTTCCCCTCGGGC
>CAZXTO010000180.1:0-7218 GCA_964643675.1 uncultured Planctomycetales bacterium | reverse complement strand
GGTCGGCCGGCCGCAGGGTCCGCGGCAGGTCCTCTAGGCCCAGGACGCCGTCCTGGTCCAGCACGACCATGGTCTCGATCACGTTGCGGAACTCGCGCACGTTGCCCGGCCACTCGTGCTCCCGCAGCCGCCCGACCACCTCGTCGGCCACGGCCGCCACCTCCTTGCCGTGGCGCTCGGCGCACTCGCGCCGGAAGTGATCGGCCAGCAGCGGGATGTCCTCGAGCCGCTCGCGCAGCGGCGGCAGCTCCACCGCCATCACCGCCAGCCGGTAGTAGAGGTCCTCGCGGAACTTGCCGTCGCGCACCCGCTGCTCCAGGTCGCGGTTGGTGGCGGCGACGATGCGCACGTCGACCGGGCGCTCCTCGTTCGCCCCCACCGGGATCACGCGGCGGTCCTCGAGCACCCGCAGCAGCTTGGCCTGGGTCGGCAGCGGCATGTCGCCGATCTCGTCCAGGAGTAGGGTGCCGCCGTCGGCGAACTCGAACTTGCCCTCCTTGGCCGTGTTGGCCCCGGTGAAGGCGCCCTTGATGTGGCCGAACAGCTCCGACTCGATCAGGGTCTCCGACAGCGCCGCGCAGTTGATGGCGACGAAGCGCCGCCGCGCCCGCGCCGACAGCTGGTGCAGCGAGCGCGCCACCAGCTCCTTGCCGGTGCCCGACTCGCCCAGGATCAGCACCGTGGCGTCGGTCGGGCCGGCCATCCGCACCAGGTCGAAGACCTGCTTCATCGCCGCCGAGCCGCCCACCATGCCCTCGAGGCCGAAGCGGCTCTCGAGCTCCTCGCGCAGCGCCTTGTTGTCCTCCGTCAGGCGCCGCTTCTCGAGCTCCCGCCCGACCCGGGTCCGCAGCTCGACGATGTTGACCGGCTTGGTCAGGTAGTCGGCCGCGCCTTCGCGCATCGCCAGCACCGCGGTCTCGACGCTGCCGTGGCCGGTGATGAGGAAGACTGACAGCTCCGGCTCGAGCCGGCGGGCCTCGCGCAACAGGTCCAGGCCGTCGCGCTCGCCCAGCTGCAGGTCGGTGATCACCAGGTCGAAGCGACGGGCCCGCAGCCGGTCGAGGGCGGCGTCCACCGAGGTCGCCATCTCGGCCTCGTGGAGCTCGGTCTCGAGCGCCATGCGCAGGGCCTCGCCGTGGGCTTCGTCGTCCTCGACGATCAGGATCCGGGCGGCCTGGTCGGTCATCGCTCGCCATTCTCCGTGCGCGGCGGCCCGCCGGCGAGGGGCAGCTGGATCCGTGCCCGGGTGCCGTGGCCGGGGCTGCTCTCGAGCTCGACCGCGCCGCCGTGGGCCTCGATGATCCGGCGCACCGTCGGCAGGCCCAGCCCCGAGCCGCCCTTCTTGCGCGAGAAATAGACCTGGAAGCAGCCCTGCAGGGTCTCGGCGTCCATGCCGGGGCCGTCGTCCACCACCTCCAGCACCGCCCACTCGCCCTCGGCCCGGCTCATCAGGGCGATGCGGCCGCCGCCCTCGCCGATCGCCTGGCGGGCGTTGATGAGCAGGTTCAGCAGGACCTGGCGGATGCGGCTCGGGTCGAGCTCCAGGACCGGCAGCTCGTGGTCGAGGAAGGTCTCGAGCCGGATCCCGCGCGCCGCCGCTTCCGGCCGCACGAAGTCCACCACCCGCTCGACCAGCTGGTTGAGGTCGGTGGGCGCGCGCTCGAGCTGGTCGGTGCGGGCGAACAGCAGGAAGTCCTGCAGGATCTCGTCGAGCCGGCCGACCTCCTGCTTGAGGGTGTCGATCATGCGGACCGAGCGCCGCGCGCGCGGCTCCTCATCGTCCAACCACTGCTCGCGCAGCAGCTCCAGGTGCAGCCCGATGGTGCTGAGCGGGTTCTTCAGCTCGTGCGCGAGGCCGCCGGCGAGGCGGGACAGGGTGCGCGGGTCGAGGGCTTCCGGTTGGGGGGAGTCGTCCTTCACGGTCGAACCGTCCCGACGTGGGGCGTCGGCAAGGCCATAGAATACCGCCCGCCTCCCGATGAGCCTGCAGCCCGCCTTCCACGACCCTGCCACCGCCGCCGGCCGCGCCCACCTGCTGCGCGCGCTCGAAGACGGCCGCGTGGCCGCCCTGCCGACCGATACGGTGCCCGGGATCGGGACCCTGGCCGGCCCGGCCGAAGCCGTCGAGCGCCTCGCCGCGCTCAAAGGCTCGGCGCCCGACAAACCCTTCTCGCTGCACCTGCGCTCGACCGAGGACCTGCGCCGCCTGCTGCCGGCCTTGCCGCCGGGCCTGCCGGCCTGGCTCGACCGGCGCCTGCCCGGTCCGCTCACCGTGGTGCTGCCGCGGGCTTGGACCGGACTTCCCGCCGACTGGCACTGGCCCTGGCCGGCGGTCGGGCTCCGACTGCCCGATCACCCCGGCTACCTCGACTTCGCCGCCCAGCTCCCCGGTCCGCTGCTGATGAGCAGCGTCAACCACCACGGCGAGCCGCCGCTGCACGGCGCCGCCCTGGCCGCCTGGCTGGGCGAGCACCCGGAGGTCGCCTGCGGGGTCGAAGCCGAGGAGATCACGGACCGCGCCGCCTCGGCGGTGGTCTCCTTCCAGCCGCTGCCGCGCCTGCTGCGCGGCGAGCTCGACGCCTCCCAGCTGCGCCCGGGCCTGCGGGTGCTGGTGCTCTGCACCGGCAACATCTGCCGCTCGCCGCTGGCGGCCAAGCTGCTCGAGAGCGAGCTGGCGGCCGCCTGGGGCGTGCCGCCGGCCGACCTGCAGGAGCTGGGCTGGACCGTGGCCTCGGCCGGCAGCTTCGCCATGCCCGGCGGTCCCGCCAGCGAGCACTCGGTCGCCGCCGCGGCCGAGATCGGCCTCGAACTCGGCGACCACCGCTCCCGCAACCTGGCCGAGCTGGCCGCGCTGCCCTGGGACCTGGTGCTGGGCATGAGCGCCTCGCACCTGGCCGCGCTGCCGCCCGCGCTGGCCGTCCGCGCCGAGCTCTTCGACCCCACCGGCGACGAGGTCCCCGATCCCTACGGCGGGCCGCTCTCGGCCTACCGCCACATGCGCGAGCAGCTGCGGCCGGCGGTCGAGGAACGGATCCGGGCCTGGTCCGGCTGGGGCTAGCTCCAGAGGCCGATCAGCTCCTCGCCGCTCTGGCAGGCGAGGATCCGCTCGCGGAAGGCGCTGTCGCCGAGCCGCCGCGCGACCTCGGTGAGGGTGCGCACGTGGAGCAGCTTCTCCTTCTTCGGCACCAGCAGCAGCACCACGATCTTGGCCGGCAGCTGGTCGAGGGACTGGAAGTCCAAGCCGGCCGGGATCACGGCCATCGCGGCGCGCACGCCGTCGAGCTCCTCGAGCGCGGCGTGGGGCACGGCGATGCCCTGCTCCATCCCGGTGCTGACGCTCCGTTCCCGGGCGTCGAGGGCGGCCACCGCCTCCTCCCGGCGCGGCGCCGGCAGGTGCCCGGCGCGGACCAGGCCGTCGACCATCTGGCGAATGAGCTGCCACTTGTCGCTCGCCTGGGGCGAGAGCAGGACGGCGTCGGGGCGGAGGTAGTCGGCGAGGGCCATCAGTCCAGGAACAGCAGCGTGGCCAGGAAGAATACCGGCAACAGGAAGATGCAGGAATAGACCAGGTAGCCGAAAAAGCTCGGCATCGACACCTTCCGCTCCTCGGCGATGGCCTTGACCATGAAATTCGGGGCGTTGCCGATGTAGGTCATGGCCCCCATGAAGACCGCGCCCAGCGAGATCGCGACCAGGTAGACCTGGGAGATCTGGCCGCCCTGGATGGAGACGGACTCCTCGCCCGGCGCCAGGTCCATGCTGGCGGCGGTCTCGAAGAAGACCACGTAGGTCGGGGCATTGTCCAGGAAGGCGCTGAGCGAGCCCGTGGCCCAGAAGTACAGCTGAGCGGTGTCGACCCCCAGCTCGGCGCCGTGGATCCGGAGCAGCTGGATGGCGGCCATCATGCTCAGGAAGATGCCGAAGAACAGCGCCGCCACCTCGAGGATCGGGTGCCAGGTGAAGGAATTGGCCCGGCGGTACTCCTGCGGCGTGCTCAGGTAGGCGCCGATCGCGATCGCGACCAGGGCCAGGTCGCGGCCCAGCGCCGGCAGGGCGGCGCGCGGGTCCATGTCGAGCCACTGGCCGAGGTTGTACGGGGTCAGGAAGGCCACCGCGGCCACCACCGCCGCGATCCAGAAGAAGTTCTTGGCCCCGGCGATGCGGAGCGGTTGGACCTCGACCCGTTCATGCAGCAGGTGGCTGCGGTCCTCGCGGCTCCAGAACCAGGAGTCGACCAGGTAGTAGATCACCAACAGCAGACCGTTGGCGAAGGCCCAGGGCAGCACCAGGCCGAAGGTCCAGGAGAAGGGCACCCCGCGCAGATAGCCCAGGAACAGCGGCGGATCGCCGAGCGGGGTCAGGCAGCCGCCGATGTTGCACACCAGGAAGATGAAGAAGACCACCGTGTGGGTGCGGAACTGACGCTCCGAATTGGTCTTCAACAGCGGCCGCACGAGCAGCATCGCGGCGCCGGTCGTGCCCATGAAGGAGGCCAGCAGGGCGCCGATCAGCAGGAAGGCGGAGTTGACCGCCGGGGTGGCCTTGAGGTCGCCGCGCAGCACGATGCCCCCCGAGGCCACGTAGAGGGAGGTCAGCAGCAGCACGAAGCTGGCGTACTCGTGCAGGGTGTGCTTCACCACCGCCCACTCGCCCTGGAACGTGAACAGCCCCAGCACCGGCAGGCCGCACACCAGGGCGACCTTGAAGCGGTTCAGGTTGGAGTGCCACCAGCGCGGCGCCACCAGCGGCAGCACGGCGATGCTGAGCAGCATCAGCAGAAAGGGGGTCACCCAGCCCAGGGCAGGCACGAAGGCGCTGGGCTCGTCCGAGGCCATCATCGGGAGGTCAGGCAGGCGCATGGTCGGGGACGCGGAGGGGCGCGAGGCCAAGATCCTAGAGGCTTCCCGCCCCAACCCGAGGCCGGGTCAGGGGAAATCCAGGAAGCCGCGGCCGGCGAGCAGCGTCCGAAGAGGTGGCTCAGCCCTTGGTGGTCGGCATGCCAGGGGACTACACTTCTCGCCAGGCCGGATTCGGCCGAACCTCTCCGGAGACCGCCGCATGTTCCCGCGCATTCTCGCCTCGCTCCTGCTCGCTGTCCTACCCGCCGCGCTCCCCGCCCAGGAACCGGGCGCTGAGGAGGTCCAGATCCCCGAAGGCGTGATCCAGGTGGACGAGGCCTCCGACACGATCACCATCGCGGCGGCCGAGACCAAGGACGGGCTCAAGCTGGCCGAATTCGTGAAGATCGCCCAGCAGCTGACCGGGCGCAATTTCACCATCGACGACTCCAGCGGCGGCGGCGGCGCCTCGGGCACCCTGGCGCAGAAGCCGCTGCTGCTCTATGGCGCCAAGACCTTGCCGACCGAGAAGTTCTACGAGTTCTTCCAGATCATGATGAAGATCAATGGCTTCGTCATCGTCCGGCAGGGCTCGGGGGACCTGGCGGTCGACGTGATCACCCTGGACAACGTCCAGACCCGCGGCATGATCAAGACCAACGGCACCTTCGTCGAGGTCGAGGACGTCGAGGGCTACGCCGACCAGCCGGCCACCTACATCATCACCGTGTTCCGGCTGCGCCACGGCCAGGCCCAGAGCCTGGGCGTGAACCTGCGCACCGCGCTCGGCGGCACCGGCAGCGGCAGCAACGCCCAGGACGCCTTCATGCCCCTGCCGCACGAGAACGCGCTGCTGGTGCAGGGCTACGGCCCCTTCGTGGCAGCGGCGGTGCGGATGCTGCAGATCCTCGACGTCGAGCCCTACAAGGTGCAGCCCGAGTTCGAGCGCCTGCGCCTGCAGGAGGCCAGCGCCGAGGAGCTGGCCCAGACCCTGACCGACCTGCTCGAGAACTTCGAGAACCCGCAGCAGGGCCGCAGCGGCGGCCGCAACCAGGCCGAGGCCTCGGCCCAGCCCGAGATCGAGACCCGGGTGCTGGCCAACCCGCGCGACAACTCGCTGCTGGTGGTGGCCTCGAAGGACCGCATGGAGGTGGTCAAGAACCTGGTCGCCAAGCTCGACAGCAAGGTCGAGATGCCGGAGACCAACTTCCGGGTCTACATGCTGCAGAACATCGCCGCGGTGGACCTGCAGGAGGACCTGAAGAAGTTCCTCGACCGCACCCGCCAGGCCGAGGAGCAGACGGTCCGCAACACCCAGGGCAGCTCTCAGCGGCGCATCGAGCAGCAGATCGTGGTCGAGTCCCAGGAGGAGACCAACTCGCTGCTGATCACCGCCACCCGCACCAAGTGGGAGGAGCTGCAGCGGCTGCTGAACCGGCTCGACGAGCGTCAGCCGCAGGTGCTGATCGAGACCGCCCTGATCGAGGTCACGGAGGAGTTCTCGAAGGACATCGGCGTCGAGCTGGCGACCGTCGACCCCCCCACCGGAGCCTACTCGAAGGGCTTCGGCTTCACCTCGGTCGGCATCTCCACCCTGATCGACAGCGACGGCGACAACCAGGTCGACACCCGCCTGGTCGACACCAGCGCCGCCGGCTTCACCGCCGGCATCCTCGACGGCCAGGACTTCGGCATCCCGCTGCTGCTGCGGGCGGCCAAGACCAGCTCCAACGCCAACATCCTGTCGATCCCGTCGATCCTGGTCACCAACAACCGCGGCGCGCGGGTCGAGAGCAAGGACGAGATCCCGACCTCCGAGCAGACCCCGGTGGCCTCGGTCGGCGTGACCGAGACCTTCCGCGGCTACGAGGAGGCGGGCATCAAGCTCAGCATCACGCCCTCGATCTCGGGCAAGAAGTACCTGCGCCTGGGCGTGTCGCTGGAGATCTCGGCCTTCGTCGGCACCTTCACCCCGGGCTCCACGGTGCCGCCTCCCCGCGTCACGCGGACGCTCGAGACCACGGTCTACCTGCCGGACGGCGCCACCATGTGGATCGGCGGCATCATCCGCGACGACATGCTGCTCGACGAGACCGGCATCCCGTGGCTGAGCGACATCCCGGTGCTCGGGTGGATCTTCAGCCGCCGCACGGACACCAACACCAAGACCACCCTCTACTTCTTCTGCACGCCGCGCATCCTCGATGACTTCGACGAGCTGGCCGACCTGTCCGAGAACGGCAAGTCCCGCGCCGCCGACGTCATCGGCCTCGACCGCGTGCAGCGGGTCGACTCCAAGTTCCGCATGAAGGACCCGCTCGACATGCCCCCGCGCAAGGCTCCCGACGGCGACGGCGCCGCCGAGACCGGCTACCTGGAC
>CAZXTO010000179.1:0-7220 GCA_964643675.1 uncultured Planctomycetales bacterium | reverse complement strand
GCCGAGGATGGCGTACGGCCGGCCGGCTTCGCTCAGCGGGAAGGAGAGATCGAAGACCACCGGTTGGCCGCTGCTGACCGAGAGCCGAGTGGAGCTGGCCCGGAGGAACGGCTCCAGGCTCAATCGGACGACCTCACCCGCGACCGCGAGGCCGCCGGGGGAGGCGCTGGGCCTGCTCACCGCGAACTCCGGTCTCCCATCTCCGTCGGAATCGCCGACGAGAGCGAGCGCTCTCCCCCACTGCTCCCCCCCTTCACCGGATGAGTGATGCAGGAGCTGACCGCTGCCGCCGGAGTAGACGAGCACGTGGCCGCCCCCCGGTTCGCCGTTCACGCCGTCCTGCCACGGCGCGCTCACCACGAGGTCGGTGAGCAGGTCTCCATCGAGGTCCGGCAGGCTGAGGAGGCGGGAGCCGAAGCCGTATCCGGCCTCATGCGCATCGCCGTCCAGCCTCCGGATCAGGTTCCAGGAGGCTCCGGAGAGGATCCAGACCGACCCACCCCGATCGCGCCCTCGAGATCCGCCGATCGCGAGTTCGGGGACGCCATCGCCGTCCAGGTCACCGAGCTTCTCGATCTGCTTCCCGAAGAGGCCCCGCGGATGCGGGCCGTCCTGGCGACTCAGGAGTTCACCGCGCCGGCCGGAGAGGAGGAAGACCGTCCCGGTCAGGATCGGGCTGACCATGCTGCCTGGAGCGCCGACCGCCAGGTCGGGGATACCATCCCCATCCTGATCGTCGAGAGTGGCGATCGCCCATCCGAGGCCCCCGAGGTGGTGCGGCCCGGGGAAATACCAGACCTCGCTCCCGGTCCGGCCGGAATAGAGCCTCACCTCCCCGGCGCCCGTCCGCCCGCCAGGGGCCGCGTCAAAAGCCGCGACGACGAGGTCGGGGACGCCATCACCGGTCAGGTCCCCGGGGCCTTCGAGTTCCACGCGGTCCCCGATGCCGGCGGGCAGCGCGATCTCCAGGACCCGCGCCCCGCTGGCGCCGGAGTAGACGCTCACCAGTCCCTTCCCGCCAGCGGCGGCGAAATCCGGGACACCATCCCGGTCGAGATCTCCCACCCCGCAGACGGCGTACCCCAAGCGATTGAGCGGAGTCCCCATGATCCGCAAGTGGACCGCGCCGTCCGATGCGGAGAAGACGCTGACCTCGCCGCCGGACAGGCCTGCGCTGTTCATCCCTGGAGTCCCCTGGACGAGGTCGGGGATGCCGTCGCCGTTCACATCGCCCACATGATCCAGGACATACCCGTGCCAGGCGAAGGGCTGGACTCCGGCATTCAGGAGGGTGCTCTCCCATTCGCCACCAGGAGCCTGACCAGGAAGGGGTAGGGCAAGGAGGAGAAGGGCAGGGGGGAGAAGCCGGATCAAGTTGGAGGAGAGCATTGCAGAAAGAGGCCGGGAGCCATCCTAGCCGGAAGTCCAGCTCGAGGCGGCCCGCCGAAGGGGAAGACCCCCCTCCCCTCCTTCTGGCGGAGGATTCTCGACGCGGAGCGGAGCCGCGGGCAAGCTTCCTGTATCAGACACCGCCACTTCCCCCGCCCTGCCCGGGCTACGCTCTCACCGCATGCCACGCCCAAGCTTCCACCCGACGACCCTGGACGACCCGGTCGCCCGCCAGACCGACTGGGGGCCGGCGGCCAGCGGCGGCGCCAACTTCGGCACCCACCGGCTGATCCGGCTCGGGCCCCAACGGCTGGAATTCAAGCTCGGCTTCGGCGCGCGGCTATTCCCGATCGTCTTCATCGTGATGGGCGGCGGCGTCGGCGGCCTGTTCACCGCGGTCGGCTTCACCCAGGACCCGAGCTTCGCCTACATCGGCCTGCCGACCGGCCTGCTCTTCACCGGCGTCGGCTTGTGGCTGCTGCGGCGCATGAGCACGCCGCGGGTCTTCGACCTGCAGCACGGCCACTACCGGCGCAGCCGGAAGGTGCCGGGCGAGCTCAACCCACGCGAGCGCGGCAGCCATTGCCGCATCGAGGAAATCCACGCCCTGCAGCTAATCGAGGAGTGGTGCAGCGGCAACAAGAGCTCCTACACCAGCTACGAGCTCAACCTGGTGCTGAGGGACGGCAGCCGCCTGAACGTGGTCGACCACGGCAACGGCGGCCAGCTCCGCCGGGACGCGGAGCAGCTGGCGGAGGCGCTGGGCGTGCCGGTGTGGGACGCGACGAGCTGAACCGGGGTGCGCGGCGCGTCCGGCTCAGGCCCGGATCATCACCAGCAGCATCTTGAAGGGCGCGAGCGCCTTCAGCGCGTGCGGGCGGCCGGCGGGCAGGCGCAGGATCTGGCCGGCGGCGAGCTGCTGTGGCGCGCCGTCGATCCGGACCTCGGCGGCGCCCTCGAGTCCGAGGAGCAAGGCGTCGTAGGGAGCGGTGTGCTCGCTCAGGCCTTCGCCGTCATCGAAGGCGAAGGCAGTGACGGTTCCAGCCTCCTTCTTCACCAGGGTGCGGCTGACCACGGCGCCCGCAGCGACGTCGACGAGCGCGGCGGCGGATTGGGCGAGGTCGAGCGGGGGCGGTTCGGGCGCGGAGGGTGCCATGGCGACGTCGTGAGTGTTCAGCCCTTCTTCTTCTCGATCTTTGCCCAGCCGTCGCGCAGGGCCACGGTGCGATTGAAGACCAGGGCGCCTGGCTCCGAGTCCTCGTCGAGGCAGAAGAAGCCGCTGCGTTCGAACTGCACCCGGTCGTCCGGGCCGAGCTCGGCCAGGCTGGGCTCGAGCTTGGCCTGGACCGTGACCAGGCTGTCGGGGTTGAGGGCCTCGAGGAAGTCGCCCTCCTCCTCCGGGTCGTGCAGGCGGAACAGGTGGTCGTAGAGGCGCACCTCGGCGTCGACCGCGTGCTCGGCGCTGACCCAGTGGATGATGCCCTTGACCTTGCGGCCGCCGCCGCC
Source organism: uncultured Planctomycetales bacterium (assembly GCA_964643675.1). Taxonomy (GTDB): domain Bacteria; phylum Planctomycetota; class UBA1135; order UBA1135; family UBA1135; genus J029. The sequence continues at coordinate 4,325 of CAZXTO010000179.1, read as the reverse complement.
GCGCGACTCGGGGTCGTAGCTGCACTTCAGCTCGACCACCTCGCCGGCCTCGTCCTTCACCACCTCCTCGCAGACGACGTTGAAGGCGTAGCGCAGCCGCACCTCCTTGCCCGGCGCCAGACGGAAGAACTTCTTCGGCGGCTCCTCGCGGAAGTCGTCGCGGTCGATCCAGGCGGTGCCGCTGAAGGGGACCTCGCGGGTGCCCATCTCGGGCTTGCCGGGGTGGTTCGGGGCCTCGACCATCACCGTCTCGCCCTCGGGCCAGTTCGTGATCGTCAGCTTGAGCGGCTTGAGAACCGCCAGCCGCCGCGGCGTGAACTCGTTGAGCTCGTCGCGCAGGGTCGACTCGAGCAGCGCGACCTCGATGGTGCCGCCGGTCTTGGTGATGCCGGTCTTGGCCATGAAGCTGCGGATCGCGGTCGGCGTGTAGCCGCGGCGGCGGAAGCCGCTCAGCGTCGGCATGCGCGGGTCGTCCCAGCCGCTGACGCGCCCCTCCTCCACCAACCGCAGCAGCTTGCGCTTGCTCATGACGGTGTAGCTGAGGTTGAAGCGCGCGAACTCGATCTGCCGCGGGGTGTGCGGCACCGGCAGGTTCTGCACCAGCCAGTCGTAGAGCGGCCGGTGGTTCTCGAACTCCAGCGAGCACAGCGAGTGGGTGATGCCCTCGATCGCGTCCGACTGGCCGTGGGCGAAGTCGTACATCGGGTAGATGCACCACTGGTCGCCGGCGTGCGGGTGCGGCTGGTGCAGGATCCGGTAGATCACCGGGTCGCGCAGGTTCAGGTTGGGCGAGGCCATGTCGATCTTGGCCCGCAGCACCATCGCGCCGTCGGGGAACTCGCCGGCCTTCATGCGCCGGAACAGGTCGAGGCTCTCTTCCGCGGGCCGCTCGCGAAACGGGCTGTCGGCGCCCGGCTCGGTCAGCGTGCCGCGCTGCTCGCGCAGGGCCTCGGGCGGCTGTTCGTCGACGTAGGCCTTGCCGTGCTGGATCAGGTGCTCGGCCCACGCGTAGAGCGTATCGAAGTAGTCCGAGGCGTAGTACTGGTGCTCGCCCCAGTCGAAGCCCAGCCACTTCAGGTCGCGGACGATGGCGTCGACGTAGCGCGCCTCCTCCTTGGCCGGGTTGGTGTCGTCGAAGCGCAGGTGGCAGCGCCCCTGGTGCTCCTCGGCCAGGCCGAAATTGAGGCAGATCGCGCGGGCGTGGCCGATGTGGAGGAAGCCGTTCGGCTCCGGGGGGAAGCGGGTGACGATGGAGTCGTGCTTCCCCGAGGCCAGGTCCTCGGCGACGATCGTGCGGATGAAGTCCTTGGGGGCTTCGGTGGTGCTCATGACGGGGGTCCGGCGCGCGGCCGACCCGTCAGGGTAGGCACCCTCCAGAAGGGCGGCAACCGGGGAGGGGGCGACCCTCCAGCCTCAATTCGACACGATCACCGGCACCATCACCGCGACCATCACGGCCATCTGCACCGCCTGCACCGCCTCGCGGGTGGCCTTGCCCACCACCTCGCCCTCGCCGATCTGCTGGATCCGCTTCCGGGCCTTCTTCAGCTCCTTCTTGTCGAAGTTGGGCCACAGCAAGCCGGTGGCGTCGGCCAGGGTGGTCAGGACCACGGTGCGCGGGTCGAGGTCGTCCTTGCGGCTGAAGATGGCGTCGTCCAGCCGTGCCAGGATCGCGCGCTCTGGCGCCGGGTTCCGCTCGGGGTAGAGCTTGCGCCGGAACAGGCCCAGGATCCGGTCCTCGTCCTCGCGCAGCACGCCCTTGCGGCACAGCGAGCGCGCCACCCGATGCCGCAGCTGCTTGGTGTTGGAGAAGCGCGACACCCAGGCATGCGGGCCGGCACGGCGGCTGGCGTCAGAGACCCGCCGCAGGCACTCGTCGAGCAGCTCGTCTCCGGTCGGCTTGCGGCTGCGGACCTGCACCATCGGCTTGCGACCGCCCTCGTGCACGTGCAGGCGCTCGAGCAGCATCAGCTCGGACAGGATCGCGCCGCCGAGGGCTTGAGCCAGCATGGCGCCCGAGGCGACCGTGCCCTGCTCGTCGCGCAGGGCCAGCAGCAGGACCTCTTCGGGGAGGGTGAGGGGGTCGGACGAGGAGGGAGCGGCCATGCCGGATCCTACGCCGGGCGCCGCCGGGTCTTCACCGGTCCTCGGGGGAGGCTCAGTTCGTCACCGGCACCCCGGCGTAGCCGCGGTCGCTCGGCAGGTCGGCGTCGGCGTAGTAGGCGATCACCCAGGACCCGGCGGAGGTCTGCAGCACGCCGTCCCAGCGCGCGGCCGGGCCGGCGGCGATCGGGAAGCCGGGCTGCAGGGTGAAGACGCCGGTGTCGGGGCCCGTCTCGGTCAGCACCACCAGCTCGCGGTCGCCGCCGGCCCAGTCGGCCAGGTAGAGCTCGACGGTGTCGACGACCCCGGGCGACAGGTTCTCGTCGTCCTCGTCCACCCGCAGCGTCACGGGCGTGCCGGCCCCCAGGCTGAGGCTGCCGACCGTGATCTCGGCGGCGTAGACCGTGTCGCGCATCGCCTGGACCCAGTTGCTGCCGATCTGGCGCAGGCGCTGCTCGTCGCGCGAGGAGGGCGTGTCGTACTCGGGAGTGTGCAGCAGCCAGCCCTTCCAGGCGTGCAGCTCGACCCGCGCCATGCCGTTCTGGCCACCGTTCTCGTACCACTGGAAGACCCCGGCGTCGTACTGGGTGTAGCGCGCGGTGTCCTTGACCGCCTCGAGGTACTCGGGGTGGCTGACCGCCGCCGGCGTACCGCCGTCGTTGTAGCGGAAGCCGCCGTCGACGCCGCTCCACCAGCCGTGGTGGTCGCCGCCGACCCGCACCGTGTCCGGGTAGGGAAGGCCGGCCAGGTCGCTCTGGATCAGGAAGGTCTCGGGTTGCTGCCAGGCGGCCGGGCCGGTGGCGGACCAGTTGCGGTTCAGGTCGTAGCCGTTGGCGTTGTAGCGCTGGTCGGCCTCGACCCCGTCCGGGTTGACCATCGGGTAGAAGACGAAGCGCACCTGCTCGGTCACCTTCGGATCCGGCGTCCAGCCGTTGCGGCCGAGCAGGTAGTCGAGCATGCCCTCGAAGACGTAGCTGCAGCCCCACTCGTTGCCGTGCTGGCGCACCAACCCGACCACGGTCGGCTTCCAGGCGGCGGGCATCGGCGCGCCGGTGTCGTCGAAGACCACCTTGACGATCTCGCGGCCCTGGACCGAGCTGCCGAGCACCTGGATCGACAGCCGCGAGTCGGGCGGCAGGCTGGTGAGATAGCTGGAGAGCTGGGCGAAGGAGTAGCCGGTGGCGCGGGTGGTGCTGCGGCCCGGCGGGAGGAGTTCGATCAGCTCGCGCGAGCGGCGCAGGGTGAAGCGGAGCGTGAAGCCTTCGGCCTCCTCGGCGGCGAGCGCGGTCCAGGCGCCGGGGCCGTCCCACACCCGGAGGCTGAAGCCGCGCAGGGCGGGTGGAAGATCCAGCACGGCTTCTTCGCCGACCGCGCCCAGCAGCTCGAACACGGGCGGATCGATGAGCGGGTCGCTGAGCAGCTCCAGCTGGAACACGCCGTCGAGAGCATCCACCACCCGGAAGCTGGCGCCAGATTCACTGCCGTCGCGCAGCTCGAGCAGCGGAACCGTTTCCGGCGCGAGCGGCGACACCGGCTCGGCCGGTGACTGCGCCAGGGCGAACAGGGCGAGCAGGATGGAGGCGGGCATGCCTCCATCCTAGACCGGGATCGCCACCTCAGGGCGTGATCGTCAGCACCGCCGCCTCGGTGGCGTTGCTCGGGATCGTGCCCTCCATCGACAGCACCGACCACCAGAAGCTGCGGCCGATCCAGGCGGTCAGCTCGCCGGGGAGGGCGACGATCAGCGAGGCGCCGTTGCCGTGGCTGTCGAGGTGGCCGCTGAAGTTCTGCATCGAGGGCTCGTAGTCCTGGCGCGCCAGCTTGACCGTCAGGGCGTCGTAGACCAGCGGGATCGCCACGCCGCCGTAGACGATGCCCGGGTCGGTGCCGGTCATCGAGCCGAGCATGCGGAACTGGTGGCCGGCCATGCCGTCGTGGAAGTCGATGGTCATCGTGACGGTGCCGCCCGCCGCCGCGGACAGGCTGCTCGGCGCCAGCGTGAGGCTGCCCGGCACGCGGTCGTCGAGCGGGTCGGTGGCGTCGCTCTCGCCGGGGTTCTGGCGGCCGTTCCGGTTGCTGTCCTCGGCGCCGTCTGAGATGCCGCCGCCGTCGCTGTCGGGGTCCAGGGGGTCGGTGGTGCTGGCCGGGTGCAGGTCCGGTTGGAACACCAGCGGGTCGGTGCCGAGGATGCCGAGGCCGGGGTCCCCGGGCATGCCCTGGCG
>CAZXTO010000178.1:0-7240 GCA_964643675.1 uncultured Planctomycetales bacterium | reverse complement strand
GCTCGCCACCTTGCCGCTGTTCTTCGGCATCGGCATCAGCCTGCTGGTGGCGGCCGCCGGCGCCGCCCTGGGCGGGCGCTCGGGCATGCTCGCGGCCGGCCTGCTACACGCCCTTTGCCACGGCGCCATCCACTACTCCGTCCCGGGGATCGCCGACCACCACGCCTTCGTCGGCCTGGGGATGACGGCCTCCCTGCTGCTGGTCTCCGAGGCGATCCGCCGCGGCGCCCTGCAGCGGCCGGGGCCGGCCTTGCGCTTCGGCGGGGCGGCCGGACTCTGCCTCGGACTGCTGCTCGGCAGCTGGGTTGCCTCGCTGGTCTATCTGCTGGTCGTGCAGCTCGCGCTCGGTCTGCTGGTCGTGCGCGAGGCCTGGTCGCCGGCCGAGCGCCGCGCCGCCGGCCTGGCGCCCTTCGGCCTGGCGCTCCATCTGGCCGCGCTCGTGAGCCTGATGCCGGCGGTGCTGCAGAGCCCGTGGGCGGCGTCGCAGCCGTGGATGGTGGTCAACCTGAGCTGGTTCCACCCGACCCTGTTGGTCGCCGGCGCGCTGGTCTTCGTGCCGCTGCTGCGGATCGCGCCCGCTTCGCCCTGGCGGCGCCGCTACCCATTCGCGGTGGCGGCCGTGCTCGGCGCGGTCTTCGGCCTGCTGTGGCTGTTCGACGCCGGCCCCGCCGCCGGGGTCCGGGAGGCCTTCACTTGGTCGGCGCGCGCCAACGCCTTCATGGGCGAGATCGCCGAGTCGCAGCCGCTGCTGGGCGCCGACCGCTTCGACACCGGCGTCTTCTTCGGGTGGCTGGGGTATGCGGTGCTGCTGGCGCCGATGGCCTGGGGCTTCGGCCTGCGCGCGCTGCGGCGCCAGCCCGAGCTCCTGCCGTGGTTGGTCGCGCTACCGGTGTTCCTGGTCCAGGCGTTGGTCCAGCGCCGCTTCGCCGACGCGGCGGCGGTACCCCTGGCGCTGCTCGTGGCCTGGTGGCTGGTCGACCTGATGCGCCGGATGCGCCTCCGACCGCTGGCCTTCGCTGCCGCGGGGGTGCTGGCGGTGCTGTTGCAGCTGCCGAGCCTGATCGCCGGCATCGACGCCGTCGCCCACCGCGGCGAGAACCGGCGCGACCAGGAGACGGTGCGCCTGAACGGCATGCAGGCCGCCTACCGGTGGCTCGGCGATCACGCCGTCGAGGGGGCCTCGGTCATGGCGCACTGGGATCAAGGCCACGCGATCGAGCTGCACACCGGCATGGGCAGCGTGGCCACCAACTTCGGCAGCTACGTCGGCGAGGGAGGCTTCGTCGACGCCGCGCGCTTCTTCACCAGCGCCGACTTCGAGGCCGCCGAGTCCCTGCTGGAACGGCGCGACTCCCGTTACGTCCTGGTGCACTCGTCGATGATCTACGGCTGGGCCCAGCTCAAGGAAGTCGCCGACGAGCCGCAGGCCGAGTGGCTCCACGCGATGGGCGGCACCTTGTATCGGCCCGACGCGCCGAACGGGCCGGACGGGCTGCGGCTGCGGTGGAGCTCGCCCTTCCGGGAGCTGGCGGCCCACCCCAAGCTGCTGCAGGTGGTGCCGATGGCGCCGGCGGCGTTGATCTACGAGCGGGTGCCGGGAGTGCGCCTGGAGGTGGCGGCGCCCGAAGGCACCGAGCTGAGCCTGGAGCTGCCGGTGCGGCTGCCGGACGGCGGCGCGGAGTTCGTCTTCCGCCGCCGCGCGACGGCGGGGGCCGATGGGTACCTGCGGTTCCGGGTGCCCTACGCCGGAGCGGCCACGCTGCGCGGGGGCGGGCGCGAGCGCAGCCTGCAGATCGGGGAGCAGGAGGTCGTCCGCGGCCAGCTCCGCGCGCTGGATTGAGGCCGGCGGCGGCGGTCCCTGCTACCATCCCGCGCCATGATGGACGCCACAGCCCTTTCCAAGGCCGCGGTGCTGGGAGCCGGCACCATGGGCCACGGCATCGCCCAGGTCTGCGCCCAGGCCGGCTTCGAGGTCCGCCTGTTCGACGTCGCCGAGGAGCCGCTCGCCAAGGGCTTGGCGGGGGTGCGGCGCATGCTCGACAAGGCGGTCGAGAAGGGCAAGGTGGAGGCCGCCGAGGCCGAGGCCGCCTTCGGCCGGCTGAGCGGCACGACCTCCTTGGAGCAGGCCTGCGCCGGATGCGAGCTGGTCATCGAGGCGGTGCCCGAGAAGCTCGAGCTGAAGCGCGAGGTCTTCGCGGCGGTCGAGCAGGCCGCCCGGCCCGAGGCCCTCCTGGCGACCAACACCTCCTCGCTGTCGGTCAGCGCGATCGCGGAGTCCCTGCAGCGCCCGGAGCGCTTCCTCGGGCTGCACTTCTTCAACCCGGTGCCGCTGATGGCGCTGCTCGAGATCGTGACCGGCGAGGCCACCGCGCCGGCCGTGGTCGAGACCGCCCAGGCCCTGGGCCGGCGGCTCGGCAAGGAGCCGATCGTGGTGCAGGACGCCCCCGGTTTCGCCAGCTCCCGCCTCGGCCTGGCGCTCGGCCTGGAGGCCATCCGGATGGTCGAGCAGGGCGTGGCCAGCGCCGCCGACATCGACACCGCGATGGAGCTCGGCTACCGGCACCCGATGGGCCCGCTCAAGCTCACCGACCTGATCGGCCTCGACGTGCGCCTCGGCATCGCCGAGTACCTGGCCTCCCAGCTCGGCCCGAGCTTCGAACCGCCCCAGCTCCTGCGCCAGATGGTCGCCGAGGGCAAGCTCGGCAAGAAGAGCGGCCAAGGCTTCTACCCCTGGTAATTCGGGGTCAGACCTCGATTTCCCCGCGCCGGAGAACGAGCGCGGCGAGCCGGCTGGCCGAAGGCCAGCCGCCGCGCTCGTTCGCCGGCGCGGGGAAATCGATGTCTGACCCCGAATTAGCCGACGATCCGGGTGTAGGAGCGGCGGTAGCTGGCCTCGGGGGCGATGCGCTGGCGGACGTAGCCGAGGGCGGAGGTGCGGAACTTCCAGGGGCGGAGGAAGTCGAGCATCAGGACCACACGCGCCTGGTCGGTGTGGTTGAAGGCCTCGTGGTCGTGCAGGTCGTCGAAGACCATCACCTTGCCCTCTTCCCAGGTGCGGGTGGTCTCGCCGACGCGCAGGGCGCAGGTGGTCTCATTCGCGCCATCGGGCACCTTCAGGGCGAGGTGGGCGCGGAGGACGGTGGGGGAGAAGCCCGCGTGCGGGTGGATCCGCGCTCCTGGCGGCAGCCACGAGAAGGTGGCCATCTGGATGCCGGGGATCATGTCCACCAGGCGCAGGGTCTCCGGGCAACGCTGACAGTGTTCTTCTTCCCGGTGGCTGGGCGAGAAGAAGGAAAACAAGTTCCAGCCATTTAGGCAGCCTTCCTGGCGTGGCCAAGGGGCGTATTCCCCTGCGGGAATGGCGTCCGCTTCGTCGCGAATCCCCTGCCAGTGCTTCTCGAGTTCGCGCGCCCAGGGGAAGGCGCGCAGGTCGAAGAATTCGGGGTGGATCAGGGCCATGACGGGTGAGGGGAGTGCGGGCGGTCATGGGGCCGCCCACCCATCATCGGCTAAACCTCGGAGGCTGGCTGACCAAGCAAGGAAAAATGCCGAAAACGTGTGGATTAGGCCGGAGCTTCGCCGGCCTGGGCCTTGCGGGCCTCCTCCACCCGGCCCCATTGCGCCTTCATCTGCTTCGCCAGCACCATGCGCTGCTTGAAGTGGCCCAGGAAGGAGGTCCGGTGGCGGAACGGACGCAGAAAATCGCACATGAGCACGATGCGCATGCCATCGGTGCCGTTGTAGGCCTCGTGTTCGTACATGTCGTCGAACACGAAGACCTTTCCGACTTCCCAGTTCCGCTTCTCATCGGCGACCCGGAACCAGGCCTCGCCCGCCGGCACCTGGAGCGCCAGGTGCGTGCGCAAGACCGCATGGCTGAAGCCGTTATGCGGTTTGATGTGGGCCCCGGGCTCGAGCAGGGCGAACGAGGCCATGGTGCACTTCGGGATCGCCCGCTCCACCAGTTCGACCGTCTTCGGGCACATCGCGATGTGGTTCTCGAAGCGCTTTCCGGGCACGAAGAAGGGGAATTGGTTCCAGCGACCCTCATAGAGGTCCTGACCCGGCCAAGGCGCGAATTCGCCGCTGGGCAGGGCTTGGAGTTCGTCGAGCACGGTCTGGGCCTCGCGCTCCAGGATCGCGGGGAAGGGGAAGTCCTCGTTCCGGAAGAACATGCCGAATTCTAGCGCCAAAATAAGAATGAGACCTGATATCAAATTGAGGACGGAGCCGCTCCCGGGCCAGAAGCCGGCTCCCGGCGGAACCAGGCCCCGCGCCGGTGATTAGGATGGGACCATGAAGCGAGAGTTCGCGGTGATCCTCCTCGCGGTCGCGGCCGGCCTCGGCGCCGCCCCGGCGGCCGCCCAGGAGCCCGAAGCCGACCTGCCGCTCACCGAGCGCGAGCGCGCGGTCCATGCCCTGTCTCGGCTCGCCTACGGCCCCCGCCCGGGGGACCTCGAGCACGTGCTCGAGATCGGGGTCGACGCCTGGATCGACCAGCAGCTGGCTCCCCGTCCGGACCCGGCCCTGGCCGACCGCCTGGCCGGCTTCTCCTCCCTCGACATGCCGCTCTTCGACCTGGTCGACGAGTACCAGGCCGCGATCGAGGAGGGAGCGAGCGCCGAGGAGCGGCGGCGGCAACGGCAGTACGAGAACATCCCGCGCGGCGAGCTGCTGCAGTCGCTGCTGCTGCGCGCCACCTACTCCGGCAACCAGCTCGAGGAGGTGCTCGGCGACTTCTGGCGCAACCACTTCAACGTCAGCTACACCAAGGGCGGGCCGGCCAAGTTCCTGCTCACCGACTGGGAGCGCGAGGTCGTACGCGCGCACACGCTCGGCAACTTCGGCGCCTTCCTCGCGGCCACCGCCAAGCACCCGGCGATGCTGCACTACCTCGACAACGCCAGCTCGCGGCGCCCGCCGAGCAAGCAGGAGCTGGCCGAGATCGAGCGTAGGGTGCGGCGCCGCACCGGCTCGCGCGAGCGCGGCGAGGAGGCCGCGGCCCTGGCCCTGCAGCGCGGCCTGAACGAGAACTACGCCCGCGAGCTGCTCGAGTTGCACACCCTAGGCGTCGACAACTACTACAAGCAGAAGGACGTCGTCGCGGTGGCCGAGGCCCTCACCGGCTGGTCCTACAACGGCGGCCGCAACGGCGACTGGGGCTTCCGCTTCCGCAACGACATGCACGCCCACGGCGACAAGCGGGTGCTCGGCAAGCGCATCAAGGGCGACCGCGATGACGGCATGGCCGAGGGCGAGCAGGTGATCGAGATGCTGGCCGAACACAAGGGCACGGCCAAGTTCCTGGCCACCAAGCTGGCGCGTTACCTGGTGCACGACGACCCGCCGGCCAAGCTGGTCGACGAGGCCGCCAAGGCCTTCCAGAAGAGCGACGGTGACATCCCGACCATGGTCCGCGCGATCGTCGAGAGCGAGGAGTTCTGGTCGCGGGACAACTACCGCGCCAAGTTCAAGACGCCCTACGAGTTCGTGATCAGCGCGCTGCGCGTCACCGGCGCCGAGATGAGCGAGGCCGAGGTCCTGCTGCGGCGCATGATCGAGATGGGCCAGGGCGTCTACCTGTGCGACGACCCGACCGGCTGGTACGACACCGCCGAGGCCTGGCTCGACCCGGGCGTCATGGCCCTGCGCTGGCAGTTCGCGCTCGACCTGGTCGAGGGCAAGGTGCGCGGGGTGGAGATCCCGGTCGAGTATTGGGACGACATCCCCGAGTCGCTGCCGCCGCGCCTGTGGCAGCACCACCTGACCAAGAAGATCCTGCCCGGCGGCGCCGGCCCGCGCACGCGCGCGGCGCTGTCCGCCGTCACCGATGACTACCTGGAGAAGGCGCGCGTGCCCGACGTGCGGCGCCTCGGGCCGCAGCTCGTCGGCCTCCTCCTCGGCTCCCCCGAGTTCCAGCAGCAATGACCCACGCCACCACCCGACGCGATTTCCTGCGCACCGCCGGCGCCTTCGCCGCCGCGGCGCACACCGGCCTGCTCCGCGCGCCGCTCCGCGCGGCCACCCCGGCGGCCAAGACGCCGCCGGCGATGGTCGCGGTCTTCCTGCGCGGAGGCGCCGACTGGCTCAACATGGTGGTGCCGTGGAAGGACAAGGACTACGTCGCCGGCAGGCCGACGATCCGGCTCGGCGAGGCCGAGGGCGTGGTGCCGCTCGACTCGAAGTTCGCCCTGCACCCGGCGCTGGCGCCGCTGGCGCCGCTCTATCAATCCAAGCTCCTGGCGCCGGTGATCAACGCCGGCTCGCCGCACGGCACCCGCAGCCACTTCGACGCGCAGGACTTCATGGAGCGCGGCGCTCCCGGGTTGCGCCACATCACCACCGGCTGGCTGAGCCGCTTCCTGGCCGCCACCGCCACCAAGGACAGCAGCGAGTTCCGGGCCTTGGCGATGAAGGAGGTGCTGCCGCGGTCGCTGCGCGGCGACTTCCCGGCGCTGGCGGTGCCGAGCTCGATGGACCGCAAGAAGGGCGCCAAGACCCTGGGGCGCTTCGAGGAGTTCTACGGCGACGGCATGCCGAGCATGGAGGACCAGGACGGCGCCATGAAGGGGCGCGACGAGGAGCTGGCCAAGGGCGAGGAGGTGGTGCAGGCCGGCCGCATGACGATCGACACCCTGCGCCGCTACCAGGAGATCGTGGCCGCCGCCGGCAGCGACCGGCGCGGTTACCCCGACAGTCGCTTCGGGCGCGCGATGCGCACCATCGCCACCGTGCTCAAGGCTGACGCCGGCCTCGAGGCTGCGGCGATCGACTACCCCGGCTGGGACCACCACATCAACCAAGGCGGCGTCGAGGGGCGCCACCAGGAGATGCTGGCGGACTACGCCCAGACCATGGCCGCCTTCGCCGCCGACCTGGGGGAGCGCATGGACACCACCCTGGCGATCACCATGACCGAGTTCGGGCGCACCGTGAAGGAGAACGGCAACAACGGCTCCGACCACGGCCGCGGCGCCGGCATGTTCCTGCTCGGCGGCGGCGTCAAGGGCGGCAAGATCCACGGCGACTGGCGCGGCCTCAAGCCCGAGGTCCTGGCCGACGGCCGCGACCTCCCGGTCACCACCGACTTCCGCGACGTGCTGGCCTCCAGCCTCGACGGTGTCTTCGGCTTCCGCGCGCCGAAGAACTTCTTCCCCGACTACAAGCCGAAGCGGACCAAGCTGTTCTAATTCGGGGTCAGACATCGATTGTTTTGGGGTGGCCCACCCGTGGTCCCATG
>CAZXTO010000177.1:0-7244 GCA_964643675.1 uncultured Planctomycetales bacterium | reverse complement strand
CAACGTCGGCCAGGACGGCGGCCAGACCGTCGAGCACCTGCACCTGCACGTGCTGGGCGGCCGGGCGATGAAGTGGCCGCCGGGATAGCCAAAACGCGCCGGCCCCTCGCGGGACCGGCGCGTCTCGGCGCCAGAGGCCGCCGGGCCTAGCCGCCGAACAGGCCCTTGGTGCGGCGCTTGCCGATCGGGGCCTCGTCCTCCCAGATCGCCAGGCCGGTCTTGATGTCGGTGAGGGTCATCTTGAAGATCACCACCGACTCCTTGGTGCGGCCCTCCTCGGCGCTCATCTTGATCACCGAGCCGCTCAGGCTGATGTCCGGCAGGCGCACGGTGCGCGCCTGGTTGTAGGTGTTCTCCTCGAACATCGGGTCGTTGATCTCGCGCACCTCCTTGGTGCCGGTGTCCTCGGGGCCGCCGGCGCCGAACTTGACCGCGGTGGTGGTCAGCACCTTGCCCGACTTGTTCAGGCTGATGCGGACCTTGTCGGTCATCACCTTGGTCTTGAGGTTGGCCGAGGTGTAGTTGTCGATGTCCTCGAGCGCCAGGATGACCTTGCCGTCGTCGTGCTTGGCCAGGTTCGGGGTGTCGAGGGCGCCCGACTGCAGCATCGACTGGATCAGGATCTCCGAGGAGGCGGTGAAGTCCTCGTAGGTGATCGCGTCGACGTCGATGATGCCGCCGGTCTCGGGGTCGTAGACGGTCGTGTTGGAGCTGCAAGCCGCGAGCAGCAGCGGGAGGGTGAGCAGTGCTTGGATCTTCATTTCGGGTTCCTCCTAGTTCTCGCTGCGGAGCTGGAGCTTGAAGCGGTAGGCGGCCGGCGAGGTCGCCGCGCTCTGCAGGGTGGTGCTGGCGCCCGGCATCAGGTGGATGGTACGGGGCGCGTGGGCCGGCGAGTCGAGCACGCGGCCGTTGCCGTCGGCCCACACGAAGCCGGCGCGGAAGCGCATCTCGGCCGCGGTGGCGTTGCGCACCTCGACCACCGCCAGGGGCAGGTCGCCCTGGTTGGTGGAGTCGACCGCGATCACCGACAGGCCGGAGCGCACCCCGTGGTCCTGCATCTCGATCACGTACGGCACGCCGCCGTTGGTGAACTGGATCATCTCCTCCTCCGCCGTGGCGCAGGAGACGAGCATCGGCGCGACCAGGACGGCCGCCGCCAGCATCGTGTTCTTCAGAAAGCTTCTCATGGTTGGATTCCTCCGGAGCCGTATTCGAAGGCGGCCTGGTGCACGACGAGGTGCCGGCGGTTCACGCTGCGCGCGTAGATCACCGCGACGTCCTTGCCGGCCAGGTCGACCGTAACGGGTTCGACCCCCCCGCTGGAGAGGCCGAGGTGCAGCAGGCCGTCGTCGGGCATCGGCCGCACCAGGAATTGGTAGTCCGCGCCGACGGTGCGCCAGCTGCGGTCGTCGGCGCGGTTCATCGCCGACTTGTAGAGCAGGCCGCCGAGCTTGGCGAGCACGCCGAGCACGTCGTCCTGCCGCTTGGCCACCTGTTCGATCTCGTGGGTGGCGGTCTCCTGCACGATCAACCGCAGCAGCTCGCGGGTCAGCACCGCCGGGTAGCGGCGCTCGAACTCGTAGCGCATGACGGTCTCCATGTTCGCGACCAGCTCGCTGCGGTCCTCGTTGCCGAGGCTGTCGCGCACCACCAGCGGGTTGGCGGGGCGGCGCGCGCTCTGCAGCACCGGCAAGGCGAAGAAGGCGCGGTCGAGGATGTCGATGCGGTCCTTCTTGCTGCCGAAGATGGCGCGCAGGTAGCCGTAGGGTACCTCGACCTCGACCGACTCCACGATCGGCGCCATGCCGTTCTCGTACAGCACGTAGACCCAGCCGGCCGGGGCCTCGGCGGCGTCGGCGCGCTGCAGCTCGTCGACCAGGTAGCGGTTGTCCGGCACCATGCTGGCCAGGTTGCGCAGGTCGACCACCGCGCGCTCGTTGGGGTCGTCCTTGACCCGGCGCAGCACCGCCTTGACCAGCAGCGCGAAGGGGTTGACGAAGTCCTGGTAGGACTCCGGATAGGCGTCGGCGCCCTGCAGCCAGGGCAGGTCCTCGCGCACCCGCGAGTCCTGGACGAAGACCCCGTAGTCGAGGTCGACCCCGCGCCCGGCGCCGGCGCGGTCGCTGGCCTCGGCCTCGGCGGCGAACTCGCGGATCGCGGCGTCCTGGGCCTCTTCGACCCGGCGGGCCTCCATCAGCGCGCGGTCGAGGTCGAGCTCGAGCAGGGCGGCGAGCGCCTTGTAGCTGTTGAGCAGCACCCGGTCGTGGACGTAGCCGCGGTAGGGCAGCGCCTTCTGGTTGGTGGCGAGCGCCTCGGCCTCGTCGGCGGTCTCGCGGGCGCTGATCACCGCGCGCTCGCCGAAGCCCTGGTGGATCACGGTCTCGGCGTCCTGCAGGGCCTCGTAGGCGGCGCCGTAGCGGCCGACGTCGAGCAGGATCTTGCCGCGCTCCAGGTTCCAGATGACGGCGTCGTCCTGGAACTCCATGGTGCCGGCCTCGGGGTCGAAGTGGACCTTCCAGTGGTCCTTGTGGCCCTGCTGCATCAGCCGGGCGGCCTGCTGGAACTCGCCGCGCTGGTAGCGGCGGTAGATGCCCCCCACCTCTTCCTCGTAGCTGGTGGTGGCGCTGCACGACAGCCCGGCCCCGGCAGTGAGCGCGAGGGGAAGGACGATCAGGCCGCGGAGCAGCATCGGGCGCATCGTAGGCTGCCTACGGGCGACGGCCGGGCGTGATGTTCCGTACTGGCGTCACATGTTCGAGTCCACTGGTGGCAACTGGGGGGTATCCGGGCTGCTTCAGAGGGCATTCGCAAGCTGCGTGAAACGGGCAGCATTCTTCCTCCGAGCGGAGTGAATCCGCGGCATGTCGGGGCGGCGTCTTCGGGCGCCGCCTCGTTTTCTTGCCCACTCCCTAGAGCGGGTCGTCGGCCAGGAACACCACCTGCCCCTGCCGCAGCTCGGCCCGCAGCCCGCGCGGCGCGGGGTCCTCGTGCAGCAGCCGCCGCACCGGCCGGGTGAAGTGCCGGTCCACCGCCCGCAGCAGGGTGCGCGCGCCGTGGGCGCGGTCGGCCCCGGCGCCGACCAGGAACTCCAGCACCGCCGGGTGCCAGTTCAGCTCGACACCCCGGTCCCGAAGCTCGGCCTGGAGCCGCCGCAGCCGGCGCCCGCCGACCTCGTGCAGCTCCTCCTCACCGAGCGGGTGGAAGCGCAGGGTCGCGTCGAGCTGTCTCCGCAAGGAGGCCGGCAGGGATTCGACGACCTCGGCTTCCTCCTCGTGGCTGGCGAGGATCAAGGTGGCGTGCTCCATCTGGGCCCGGTGCCCGTTGGCGGCTGCCAGGGTGCCAGACTCCAGCGCCGCGGCCAGCACCTCCAGGAATCCCGAGTCGGCCCGGTCGACGTGATCCAGGTAGAGCATCGACCACGGCGCCCGCCGCAGCCGCCCCACCAGCAGGCCTTCCCGCCCGAAGCCGCGCGCCGCCGGATCGCCGGTGAGCTCGAGCAGGCTCTCGGACCCGGCGTACTCCTCCATGTCCAGGCGGAGGATGCGCTGCGGGTGGCCATAGAGGCGGTTGGCCAGGCAGCGCGCCAGCTCGTACTTGCCGACCCCCGCCGGACCGAGCAGGAGCAGGCTGATGCGGGGTCCGAACTCGGTGTGTCGCCCCTGCCGCACCGCCTCCACCGCCTTGGCGCGGGCGTCTGCCTGCCCGACCACCGCCGCTTCGAGCTCGGCCTCGAGCCCCTCCACCACCTCGACCGGCCGGGCCAGGATCCGAGCCACCGGCACCCCGCTGGCCCGGGACACGGCCTCGGCCACCTGCGCGGTGCCGATCTCACGCGGGCTGGCGGGGCCCTGCGGGGTCGCCGGCGCGCCGTCCTCACGCGGCGCCAGACCGGCCAGCACCGGCTGGGCGCAGGCCTGCTCCAGCACCTCGATCGCCTTGCCCGGCAGGCGGCGCTCGGGCAGGAAGCGCCGCGCCAGCACCAGGGCCGCCCGCACCGCCTCCTCGAGGATCACCACCCGGTGGAAGTCCTCCTGCTCGCCGCGCACCAGGTGGAGGATCCGCAGCGCGACGCTCGCGCTCGGCTCCGCCGCCTCGACCTCGACCAGCCGCGAGCTGACCGCTGGCTCCTGGCTCTCCAACCGCGACCAGCCGCCGAGGGTCGCCGAGGCGATGCAGCGCAGGCTGCCGCGGGTGATGGCGTCGCGCAGCGGCCGGTCGACGCCGTCCTCGCGGTCCTCGAGCAGCAGGTCGATGTCGCGCAGGAACAGCAGCACGCGCTCGTCCTGCTCGGCTTCCGCCAGCAGCTCGGCCACCTGATCCGGCGCCGAGGGGCCGCGCCGCAGGCCGAAGCGCAGCGACTCCTGGCTGATCTCGATCAGGCGCAGCTTGCGCAGCCGCTCGGGGCCGCCGGGTTCGCGCAGCGCCCGCGCCAGGCCGCGGATCAGGGCGCCCTTGCCGACCCCGGGCTCGCCGAGGATCACCGGTCGGTCGCCCGACTCGATCCGCGCCATCACCGCCGCCAGCACCGCCTCGCGGCCCAGCACCGGCGAGTCGCGCAGCGCCGCCTCCTCGCTCAGGTCGATGCCGAAGCGGGTCAGCGACGGCAGGTCCTGCTGGCTCTCCTCTCCGCTGTTCGCGAGCTGCAGCTCGCGCAGGCCGGCGCGCAGCCCGCGCAGCTGGTCGCCCCGCAGCGAGACCAGGATCCGGGTGGTGGCGGCGCGCGCTTCGGCCACGATGGCCGCCATCAGGTCGACCGGGCCGAGGTGGTCCGAGCCGTGCTGGGCCGCCTGCAGCAGCGCCGCGCCCTGGACCCGCTCCAGCCGCGGCGTGATCGGGAACTCGCCCTCGGCGCGCCGCTGCGGATCGGTGCGCAGCCAGCCGCGGATCACGCGCTCGAGCCGCTCGGGGTCCAGGCCGGCCTCCTCGAACACGCGCCGCATCGCCGAGCCGCCAGCGGCGAGCACGCCCAGGAACAGGTGCTCCACGCCCAGGTAGCCCGAGTGCAGCAGGTGGGCCTCGTGGACCGCGTGCTGGAAGGCCTGGCGGGCGGCCGGCGTGAAGACGGTCAGGTCGACGCGGCCGCCGGCGCTCATTCGCCGTCCCCGCCCAGCACCTCGACCAGGGTGTCGCCGACCGAGAACACCGCGCCGGCGGAGAGCTCGACCGCGCTCTCCAGCCGCCGGGATCCGATCCAGGTGCCGAAGCGGCTGCCGAGGTCCTCGAGCATCAGCCGCCCGGCGTCGAGGAACAGGCGGGCGTGGCGGCGCGCCACCCGCGGGTCGAGATCGAGCGCCAAGTCGGCGGAGCCCTGCCGGCCGATCAGGAGCTCCCCGTCGTGGCTGTAGTGGGTCAAGCCATCCATCGGTCCCGTCAGCACTTCGACGCGGACCACCTCCACGGCTAGTCCTCGCGTTCCACCAGCAGGCCGAAGCTGGCGGTGAAGCCGTGGATGTAGGGCAGGCCGCACACGCTGCCGATCTCGCCGGCCGCGAACATGCCGGCGATGGGCAGCTCGGGGAAGTAGGTGCCGGCGAGCTGCGAGTCGTGGTCGGGTTCCCCGAACAGGCTCAGGCCGCGGCCGGTGCAGGTGAAGAGCAGGCCGCCGGCGGCCTCGGGGAACAGCCCGCTGGCCAGGCCGAGGGTGTTGCCGAGGTCCTCGTGGGCGCTGGCGCCGTCGCGGGCGTGGAAGCGCACCCGCATGCCGACCGGCGCCGAGTCGCTGATCGCGACCGCGCCGCTCTCCTGGTCGATGCCGACCACGCCGCGGATCAGGTAGCCGTCCTGGCCGAGGTCGCCGGAGCTGGCCACGGCCTCCAAGCCGACCTGCGGCGCGTTGCGGAAGGCCTGGCTGTCGTCGTCGGTCAGGTCGGCGACGACCCGGCTCAGGCCGTCGAAGGCGGGCGCCTCGTCGAGCTCGTAGATCACGTTGCGCTCGCTGCGCGTGATCGTGAAGGCGCGGCCGACCGGGCGGCAGCCCTGGCTGACCAGCGGCTCGAGCGCCGCGGCCCCGTCGAGCACGAAGCCGACCGCGCCGCCCGCGACCACCCTGTCGTCGACCAGCAGGCGGTTGCTGCCCGGGCGGTTGCCGCTGCTGGCGACGCCGCCGACGATGCGCGGCATCGGGGCGATCTCGCGCAGGGAGCTGAGGAAGGGGTCGAGCGGGAAGCTGAACGGGTCGACCATCAGCACCGCGCTGGCGCTGTCGTCGGCGTCGGGCCAGCCGTGCACCATGCCGCCGCCCTCGGCGCTCTCGAACTCGAGGTGGAAGGCCTGGATGCGCGCGCCGGGCAGCCGCGCCCCCCACAGCACCAGGCCGGGGCCGGTCTCGACCTCGCGGCCGGCGCCGATCACGCCGGCGGCGCTGGCGCCGACCAGGTGGTCGGGGCTCAGGGCCTCGCGGATGCGCTCGGAGATGCGCTCGGCCGCCTCGCTGTGGTGGCCGGTGAAGAAGGTGACCACGAGGTCGGGCTGGTTGCCGATCTGGTCGAGCAGCTCGATCGCGGCCTGGTCGATCGCAGCGTCGGAGTCGCCCTCGGTGGAGAGGGCGACGGCGGCGGAGAATCGGCCGGAAACGCGCATGCTCCGATTATGCCCTCGCGCCGGACGGGGCGGGGAATCCCCCGCCGCCGGCGCGCACCGCCGGGACCGCTAGCGGCCGAAGGCCTGCGGGATGCCGCCGTCGACCGTGATCGTGCAGCCGGTGGTCTTGGTGCCGCGCGCGGCCAGCCACAGCACCGCGCGGCCGACGTCGGCGGCGTCGAGGGTGGTGCGCAGCAGGTTGCGCTGGCGGTAGTGCTCCTCGAGTTCGGCCGGGTCCATGCCCTTGGAGCGGGCGCGGTCGGGGCCGACCGTGGCCCACAGGCCGGACGGGTTGTCGCCGTGGCGGAAGATCGCGTCCGGGCAGACCATGTTGACCCGCACGCCGGCGTCGGCGAACTCCAGCGCCGCGATCTTGGCCAGCTGGTGGGCGCCGGCCTTGCTCGAGCTGTAGGCGCCGAAGGAGGCGCCGGGCGCGAGCACGTTCTTGGAGCTGATCAGGGTGATCGAGCCGCCCAGGCCCTGGTCGCGCAGCACGCGGCCGCCGGCCTGCAGGGTGAGGAAGACCCCGGTCTGGTTGATCTCGAGCAGGCGGCGGAAGGCGGCCGGGTCCTGCTCGGTCAGCGGCGCGACGTCGGCGGCGCCGGCGTTGGGGACGAGGACGTCGAGGCCGCCGGCGCGGCGCAGGATCTCGGCGAAGGCGGCGG
>CAZXTO010000176.1:0-7308 GCA_964643675.1 uncultured Planctomycetales bacterium | reverse complement strand
CTGACCCCGAATTAGCCGAGCACCATCTCCAGCAGCAGATCGCGCAACTCGTCGCGAGTGGAGCTGGAGGAGATGGTGTCGATGGTCTTCTCGGCCTCCTTAAGGATGGTCTTGTCGAGCCCTTGGCGGCTCAGGCAGGCGCGCAGGCAGGCCTCCTGGCTGCTCGAGGAACTGAGCCTCCGCACCTCGCCCAGGGCTGCGGTCAGCGCCGCAGCGTCCTCCATCGGAGTCTGGAACAGGAGGACCAGCAGCCCCTCGCGGGTCGAAGTGGAGCTGATCTGGCCCACCGAACGGATCCACCGCAGGCGCGCCACGGAGCTCAGGTTGCCGCTCCGCCAGGCCGCCTCCAGCACCGCGCCGTGGCTGCTCGAGGAGGAGATCGAATCGGCGGCATCGAAGTAGGCGCCCATCGAGGCGTCGTCCTGCGGCGCGTAGCCGATGGCCTCGACCAGCAGCTCCTCCTTGGTCGAGCTCGAGCTGATCGCCGCCGCGCTGCGGTAGAAGGCGCCGGAGCTCGCCGCCGTCATCGGCCGGCTGCGCGCCACCGCCCCGAGCACCTCGCCGTGCGAGCTGCTCGAGCTGATCCGGCTCGCCGCCTCGACCACCTTCAGGGTCAGGGCCTCATCCGCTCGGTGCTGGTCCGCAACCTCGACCAGGATCTCCTCCAGGCTGCTGCTGCTCGACACCTTGCGCCCGGCCACGTCTACCGTAGTGATCAACTGCTCCGGGCTCAGCGTCGGATCCCCCAACAGCGTGCCGACGTAGATCCGGATCGCGCTGCTGCTGTCGATCTCCTCGATCGCGCCCAGCACCCGGTCGACCCCGCCCTCGGCCAGCAGCCGCGCCGCCCGCGACCGGGCCCCGATCGAGGTCTTGCGGTGCAGGTCGTGCACCACGCCGGCGATCCACTCGCGGGCCTCGGCGTCGTACTCGTGCTCGGCTCCTTCGAACTGATAGGCGTAGACGCTGGCGCCGTCGGCCGCGCGCCGCACGTCGAGCTGCCGCTTGCCGTCCCAGCCGTTCTCCTTGATCCCGAAGCTGGCGCCCGGCGTCAGCAGCCGGATGTCGCTGCCGTCCTCGCCCAGGTCGACCTCGCCGATCACCCGGATCTTGCGCTCGTTGTCCCCCTGCCCGATCTGGATGTGCGTGGCCGAGCCGTCCGAGTGGCTCGAGAAGGTGGTGTAGCCGTCGTTGTGGTAGGTCCAGGTGCCCGACCGGGAGCAGGCCGCCGGGAGGAGCACGAGGGGGATAAGGAGGGGGATAAGGAGGGAGGTGAATCGCATGGCGCTTTCTTGGGTTTTTGGGCCGAGAATTGCCCTCATCCTAAGAAATTCCCGCGGGCGCGTTCCTGGATGGCAACGAAGAGGGCGGGTGAGGGGGCTGAGGCGCTGGCACGAGCCTTGCACCCGCCATCGAGCCCGCTTCCTGCGCCGGAATCTGCCTAGCGATGCCTTTCCCCCTCCTTCCCTGGTTCGGCCTCTTCTTCCTGGGCACCTCCGTCGAGGCTCCGCATGGCGGCCAATACCGAGGGCCGGGTGCCGTCGTACCTCCAGGCTACAGCGCTCATGGTCCGCGGCGCTTCTCCCTCTACCGGTCCTGGAGGAGGCCTGCCCTCGGGAGTTGGGCCCACGCCTGGGAGTTCCGAAAGGAGGAAACCCTCTTCGCCGCCTTGGAGGATGCGGGAAGGACCGCGCTTCAGCCAGGGGTGGTCGAACACTGCCTGCATCTCATTCGGGACGGGGTCTCCAGTCCCAACCCCGATGTCCGAGCTGCCTCACTGATCGCCCTGGGGCGAGCGAGCCGGGGCGAGCGAGACCTCGCGCCCCTGGTGGCTGGCTTGCTGGATGTGGATCCCTTCGTTCGCGAAGCCGCCATCCTTGGCCTCGGCCTGCTGGGCCGGCGCGAGGCCTGGCCCTTGCTCAGGAGGATCGCGCGTTCCGGTTCCCTGTTCGGCGGCCTGGACGGTGCCTTCGACGTCTCACGAGAGCGGTCGAGGGTCTTCGCCTGTTTCGCCGCGGGCTTGCTCGTGGATCGTTGTGGCGATCCTCGCCTCCATCGATCCGTCGCCGTGGAGATGGCAGGCCTGCTCGGTCCCTCGCCTGCATCGCCGGGGCTCCGACAGGCAGCGGTCCTGGTCCTCGGGATGGCCGGTCGGCTGGATGGCGGCCGTTGGATCCCGCCGATCGAGGGAGTCCTCGCCGACCCGCGGTCGGACGGCCGCGTTCGCGGTCAAGCGGCTCTCTCCCTGGTGTCAATGCTCCGCCCTGCCGCGCCGGAGGAGCAGGGGAATGCCCTCGCGGACACGCTGCTGCGTTGGCTCGACGACCCGGCCTTCCCCAGGGCCGCGCGGTGCGCTTCCTTGGAGGCCTTGGCCCGCCTGGTGCCTTCCTGCTCGCAGGACCGTCAACAGGCCGCCTTGCGTCAGTGGCGGGCTGCGCTCGCGGCCGAGGGACATCCTGCCCTCCCCGGGAGCTCCGCCTTGGCCATGGCCCGCTGCGCCGCCGCGCTGGATGGGGATGACCCGCTCCATCTCGCGATCGTGGAGAGCCTCGAAGCCGGGCTCGTGAGTGCTCGTCTCGAGTTG
Organism: uncultured Planctomycetales bacterium; assembly: GCA_964643675.1. Lineage (GTDB taxonomy): Bacteria > Planctomycetota > UBA1135 > UBA1135 > UBA1135 > J029. The sequence goes on along the minus strand of CAZXTO010000176.1, from coordinate 4,724 downwards.
CGAAGCTGGTTCGCCTTCGCCCTCGGGCTCCTGAGCTTCGAGCAGGCAGGGTTGCCTCCAGCGGTCGCGACGAGGCGTCGGGCCTTGCTTCGGTCCGGCGTGTCGAGCATGCCGTGGGAATTGGAGCCAGGAGCTTGGCTGCTCGCGCTCGGGCTCCTCCAGGATCCGGAGGTCGAGGGGCTCCTCGGCCGCCTGCAGCGGCCGCTGGACAGCAGCCTCCGTTACGGCGCTCTCGCGATGGGGATCGCCGGAACGCCGTCCGCGCCGTTCCGCCGCAGCCTCGTGCTCGATTCTCCTCGTCAGCCCAGGCTCCAATTGCAGGCGCTACTCGGGCTCGGCTTCGGTTCGGACCCTGCGGGCACCGCCTGCATCCTCCAGGCCGTGAGGCGCGAGGACTCCGGCCGGGCGGTCCTGGCGGTCCTCGCGAGTTGGTCGACCGCTCTCGGGATGAGGATGGACCACCGCGCCCTCCCGGAACTCAGCCTGCTCGCCCGCGCTCCTCATCCTTCCTCCTGGCAACCTCAGCTGGTCCAGGCTTACGCCGTGGCCACTCTCGGCATCCTCGCGGATCGTGAGGGTGGTCCTTGGTGCCGACTCTTCACGCGCGAGATCCATTTCTTCTCGCGCCCCGTTCCGTTCCACGATCAAAGAGGCTCTGGTGTCTTGGATCTGCTTTGATCGTGGGAGTGCGTGCCTGGTCCTCTTGGTCTTCAGCGGACTGACCTTGACCGAGGACGCTCGTGCTCAAGCTGGAGTCTGGCGTGATCTGAGGCGGGATTCCTTATGGACTCCCTGGGTCGATGGCTTCCTCCCCAGCCCCGTGGATCCCGGGAGTTACTTGCCGGGCGAGGTGATCGGCTGCAAGATCCTCCCGGACCCTGACGGTTTCCTCTATTGGTGGTTGGCGAACCAGGATTCGGCCCTCACCGGCTCCTTGGGCGAGGCTGCTGGAGAGGCTCGCGAAGCACTTCGCCCTGCCTGGGGAACTGCGGTGGAAGCCAGCCTCTTGGAGTGCTTGGGTGACGATGCGCCCATGGTGAGAGCTTCTGCGGCGATCGCCCTCGCACGGGTGTCGGAATCGGATGATGCCTTCCAGGCCCTGCAGGGCTTACTCCTTGATCCGGTTCCCGATGTCGGCGACTCCGCCGCCTTGGCGCTTGGAATCCTGGGCGACTCGCGCGGCATCCCTCGGCTCGAGGAGATCCTGGAGGGGGAAGCGGGGGGTGACGGGCTTCCTCCGAATTCGCGTCGGCGCGTCTTCGCAGCTTGTGGGTTGGCCTTGATCGGCCATTGCTCGCAGGTTGAGGTCGACCGTCTTCGAATTGGTGCCAGCCTGCTGGGACCGGTGAGACGAAGGGGTGGGGAGCCGGCCGACCTACGCGCCACCTGCGTGATTGCTCTTGGCGCGGTTCCTTCAAACGGATTGAGGGAGGCCCTCCCATCGCTGTTGCGGCTCGCGGTCGACCCAGGCGAAGATCCGATGGTGCGAGCCCAGGCGCCGAACAGTCTGGTCAAGTGGGCGGTGGCGGCTTCCGATCCAGCTTGGGCGGAACGTGTGGGAGAGGTCCTGTTGGCATCAGTGGGAGGGGAGTCCTCCAGTTCCGGATTGGACCGCGCTTCCGCTTTTCAGGCATTGGGGCAGCTCGCTCCGTTTCTTCCCGACCAAGAGCGGCTGGCCATCGCGCGAGCGTGCTCGAGGCACATCCGGTCCGCACGTTTTCCTCGATCCCGACAGATGGCGCTCCTGACCCTGGGCGAGGCCGCGGGCTCCATGGCGGGGGCCGATCCCCATCGCCAGGAGGCGGTGGCCGAACTCCTGGATTGGACCACCCGAGGGCCCCATTCGCTCCGACCCTGGGCGGCTTTCGCCGTAGGGCGGATGGCTGAGGTGAGCCGCCGTCTCGGTCGCCCGGCCTTGCCGGAGGAGGCCACGGAACGGGTGCTGAAGCAGGCCCTGAAGGAACGGGATCCTCGATCGAGGCTCGCCAACATCCTTGCCTTGGGTTTGATGAGGGCTTCCGAGGCAGCGCCCGAGGTCACCCTCCTGATGAAGGAGAGTCGCGACGGCCCTCTCGTCGGATCCTGCGCCATCGCTCTTGCCTTGATGGCGAATCCGCCACGAGGCAATGACATCCTCCAGGGGATGCGGGAACGGCGGTGGCGACTGGCGAATGGGATCCTGCCGATGCTGCCTTTGGGGCGCTTCGGTCTGGCCTCGGTGATCCCAAACCTGTTGCGCTCCATGGAGTCTGGGGAGTGCCGTCGAGACCGGGAGGCTTGGGCGGCGACGGCTCTAGCACTTGGTTCCCTTCCCAGCGAGGAATCCGCCGCCGCCCTCATGACCATGGTGACCCGCTCTCACGACCGCTCCGCTTGGCGGCGTGCCTATGCCATAGGTGCCCTCGGCTTGATGTTCGATCGGTCAGGCCGGCCCTGGCATCTTCCGCTCTCCGCCGGCGTGAACTTCAGAGCCCTGCCGGAGGCCTTGCTCGATCCATGGCGTGGGACCGGAGTGTTCCAGCTCCTCTGATCCTCCTCGATTCCTGAGTGCCCGGCCGCCGACAGCGCTCGTAACCTGGACCCCGTGACCGCCCACGCCCTCGGACTCGACTTCGGCACCGGCAGCGTGCGCGCGCTGGTGGTCTCCGTCGCCGACGGCCGGGTGCTCGGCTCGGCGGTGGCGCCGTTCCGCTTCGGCGAGGGCGGGGTCCTGCTGCGGGCCGACGAGCCCCACCTGGCGCGGCAGGACCCGGCCGACCACCTGGCCTGCCTGGAGCGCTGCGTGCTCGGCGCCTTGGCCGAGGCCGAGCAGGAGGACCCTTCCTTCGAGCGCCTCCAGTTGGTCGGGATCGGCGTCGACACGACCGGTTCCACGCCGCTGCCGCTTGACGACTCGCTGCGGCCGCTGGGCATGGACCCGGCCTTCCGGCGCGATCCGGCGGCGATGGCCTGGCTTTGGAAGGACCACACCGCCGCGGCCGAGGCGGCCGAGATCTCGCGGGCGATCCAGGCCGCGGGCCTGCCCTACCTGAGCCGCTGCGGCGGCGCCTACAGCGCCGAGTGGTTCTGGGCCAAGCTGCTGCGCGCCGCGCGCACCGCCCCGGCGGTCGCCGACGCGGCCGCCGGCTGGCTGGAGATGGCAGACTGGATCCCCGCCGAGCTGTGCGGGATCCACGACTTCGCCGCGGCGCGGGTCGGGGTCTGCGGCGCCGGCCACAAGGGGCTCTACAACGCCGAGTGGGGCGGCTGGCCCGATCGCGAGCTGCTGGCCTCCCTGCACCCGCGGCTGGCCGACTGGCGCGGCCAGCTCCCCGCCCAGGCCTCGCAGGCCGGCGAGGCGGCGGGCACCCTGGCCACCTCCTGGCAGCAGCGCCTGGGCCTGGGCGCGATCCCGGTCTCGGTCGGCGCCCTCGACGCTCACCTCGGCGCGCTCGGCTCCGGCGTGCGGCCGGGCTGCCTGGTGAAGATCCTGGGGACCTCGACCTGCGACATCACGGTCAGCGGCGAGGCCCCGGTGCCGACCGACATCCCCGGCGTGGCCGGGGCCGTCGACGGCAGCGTGCTGCCGGGGCGGATCGGCGTCGAGGCCGGGCAGTCGGCGGTGGGGGACCTGTTCGCGTGGTGGTCGCGGCTGCTCGGCGGCGTCGACCTGGGCGCGCTCGGGGCCGAGGCCGCCGCGCTCGCGCCGGGCCAGAGCGGCCTGCTGGCCCTGGACTGGAACAACGGCAACCGCAACGTGCTGGCCGACCAGGAGCTGAGCGGCCTGCTCGTCGGCCAGACCCTCGGCACCACCGCCGCCGAGGTCCACCGCGCCCTGGTCGAGGCCACCGCCTTCGGCGCGCGGGTCATCCTCGAGCGGCTCGAACGGTACGGCGTGCCGGTCGAGGAGGTGGTGGCCTCGGGCGGCATCGCCCAGCGCAGCGAGCTGCTGTTGCAGGTCTACGCCGATGTGCTCGGCCGCCCGATCACGGTCGCCGCCAGCGGCGAGGCCTGCGCCTTGGGCGCGGCGATCTGCGGCGCGGCGGCGGCGGGCTGCGCCCCGGTCGAGGAGCTGGCGGCGCGCATGGTGCCGCCGCCGAGCCGGCGCTTCCGGCCCGATCCGGGGGCTCGTGAGGTCTACGAGCGGCTGTACCGGCTCTACCTCGACCTGCACGACCACTTCGGCGGCGTCGCCGCCAGCGCCGACCTGGCCAGCCTCATGAAGGAGCTGCTGGCGATCCGCCGCGCCGTCGCGCCGGCCCCCGCGTCATGAATCCGAAGCCCCGCATCGGCATCTACAGCGGCTACGACCCCCGCCCTTGGGTCATGGAGGAGTGCTTCGAGCACGACCTGGAGGTCATCCGGGGGCTGATCAAGCGCATCGAGGCCCTCGGCAAGTACGAGGTGGTCTGGCCCGGCCGCCGCAAGAAGGGCTGGTCGAAGGTCGTGCACAGCAGCGAGCTCGCCCGCGAGACCGCCCAGGCGCTGTTCGAGGCCGAGGTCGACGGGGTCGTCAACGTGCATCCGACCTGGACCTTCCCACAGCTCAGCCAGCAGGTGATGAGCAGCTACGCCAGGCTGCTCCAGACCGCCGACCCGAGCGCGCGGCCGCGGCTGGTGATGGTCTCGATCCAGGACACCACCGTGCCCGGCATGGTCTCGGGCATGGCCACCGGCGGCGCCTTCCAGCAGATCGGCATGAGCTTCGATCACGTCTACGGTGACTTCGAGGACCCGGCGCTGCT